>DAOWIJ010000027.1 GCA_030640955.1 Fidelibacterota bacterium | reverse complement strand
TAGGCCATACCCAGATGACCGATGCGAATCTTCGACTGCTTGGCGCCGGGTATATCCACAAAGTACAGCCTTGATCTATCGATTACCGGGGTTTCCGGCAGTTCCGGGAAGGCCACTGCGGTTGCTGGCCATACGCCGGCCAGTACGGCAAACGAAGACACGGCATCGCGCCGGCTGATATCGCCGACAATATTCACGTGCGTAACCGAGGCTGAAAAACTGCGCTGATAATACTCCTTCAAATCTTCCAGCGTAATGTTTTCAACTGCTTCAGAGGTACCAATAATAGGTTGTCCCAGAATATGATCTTCGCCGTACAGCAGCATGGCAAACGTATTGGCCGAGATGGCTCCCGGGTTCGCCTTGCTCCGGTGGATGGCCTCCAGGGTCTGGGCCTTCAAGCGGTCAAATTCCACCTCATCCCAGCGGGGCTCGAATAGTATTTCACCAGCCAGGGCGAGAGTCTCATTGAACTTGGAAGACAGGCAGCGTCCTTCCAGCGACATGGTTTCGTTGCCAGTGTAGATAACAATACGTGACCCCAGGTTGTCGATGGCCTCCTCCAGCTCTTCGGGAGTGCGACCACGGGTGCCTTCCATGAGCATATCGCTGACCAGGTTGGCCGCGCCCGCCTTCTCCACCGAGTCCAGCAGTTGTCCACCACGAAGTGTAATTGAAAACTGTACCAGCGGCAGTTCGTCATGCACGATACCCAGCACCGGAATCCCATTGGTCAGCCGGTCGTGCCAGATAGTTGGTATCTTGATTTCAGGATCAGTTCCCAGCGCCGGCATTGTGGAGCGGTCAAAACTGGAAGGATTGGCCGCCACCTCAATTTCCTCCGCCGGTTGCTCACCGGTTTCCCGTTCGCCGGCTGCCACTATCGATTCCTCTACTACAGTGGAGCGGACCATATTCTCAGCCAGCAGTTCCATTCGGCCCTTGGGGACAAAATTGGTCAACACATAGGGTTTGTCCTTGATGTAGGTCTCGTAGACCCGCAGCACGTCTGCCCTGGTTACATCCAGGTAATTCTGCAGGTCCTGCGCCAGAAAGCCGGGAGTGCCCTTGTATTCATTGTAGATACCCAGGTTGAGCGCCTTATTAAAAATGCTGGCGATACCGTTGTAAAAGGCCGTCTCGGTCTTGGCCTTGATGCGGTTCAGATCGCTGTCAGTGAACCCTTCAGTCTCGAAGCGGGTCAGGGCCTCATGGATGGCCTCCTCCACAGCGCCTAACCGCGCCTCAGGAAAAGCCCGGATAGCAAACCTGAAACTACCTGTGATTTCCATATTATACTGAAAACAGGTCACGGTAGGGGCCAGTTTTTTCTCTTTTACAATCACCTTATAGAGTGGCGCTTTCTTACCGTCGGCCAGCAGGTCAGCCAGTATCTCCAGGGCGTAGGCATCAGCCAAATATTGCTCAACCGATGGATAGACCATATTCAACTCGGGCGACTTGGCGAAATTGTCCTCGTGATATAGCCGCTTGGTCTCGGTTAGCGTTACGTGTCGCGGCGCCGGATCGAGCACTTGCCCGGCGGGCCGGATATCACCGAAGTATTTCTGCACCAGCGCCTTGGTCGCGGCTTTATCGAAATCCCCCGCGATTACCAGGGTAGCATTGTTAGGCCCGTACCACTTGAGATAGAATTTCTTCACATCGGCGAGCGAGGCCTGTTTGATATCTTCGGATGAACCGATAACGTCCCAATTGTAGGGATGGTCTTCCGGGTAGAGGGCCTTGCGGATGACGTATTCGGTGTGCCCGTAAGGGCGATTATCATACCGGAAGCGTTTTTCATTCAGCACAACATCCTGCTGGTTTTCGAAGGCTTCCTGGGTTACCTTGTTCAACAGGTAGCCCATGCGGTCGGACTCCATCCACAAGACCATTTCCAGAGCGTTCTCTGGCACTATCTCGAAATAGACGGTGCCGTCCTCAAAGGTAAAACCGTTGAGAGTGCCTCCGGCATTCTGTATGTTTTTAAAGAATTGGTCCTGACCCACATTTTCCGATTCCTGGAAAAGGATATGCTCGAACAGGTGGGCAAACCCGGTGCGGCCCGGCTCCTCCCGGTTGGAACCCACGTGCATTACTATTGCTGTCGATACAATGGGATCGGAATGATCCTCGTGCAGGATCACTTCCAGGCCGTTATCAAGGGTGTACTTTTCATACTCGATTTTCAGACTGGGACCGCCACAAGCGGTAAAAACCGCTGCCATGGCGAACAGTAGTGTGGTCAGCCAGATGCTTTTTTTCATGGTTGCCTCATGGTTAAGATTTAGGTTTGCTGCCGGCTTGAATTATCTTACGATTTCATAAAATGAGCTGGCCGTTACCGCTGCCGCCGGTCAGGGGTCAGCCGCTCGTTTCTTCGAAAGCAGCCGCCAATAGATCGCGGGTCTCCCGCAATCCCTGGACCTGCACTTTGGTATTGCCCAGGACCGGCATGAAATTGGTGTCACCGATCCAGCGCGGCACCACGTGCAGATGCAGGTGTTCCTCTATCCCGGCTCCGGCAGCCGCACCCAGATTGGCCCCGAAATTGAAGCCGCCGGCGTTCATTTCCCGGCGCATAATGTTCATAGCCCGGGTGGAGAGTTCCATCATTTCCTGCAACACAGGGGCTTCCAGATCATCCAGCTCGGATCGATGGTCATAGGGCGCAATGAGCAGGTGGCCGTTGTTGTAGGGATACAGGTTCATCATTACGAAGGCGTGCCGGCCCCGGTACACCAGCAGCTTGCCGGCGTCATCGTTGGCGGCCGGATTATCGCAGAAAATGCACTCACCCGCGTCACGGGGAGCGCGGATATACTCCATGCGCCAGGGGGCCCAGAGTCTGTCAGGCATGGGCGGCTTACTCTTCCACGGGTGCTTTGGATTCCTTGATGACCCGCTGCTCATCTTCTCGGGGCATGCGCTCATAGCTGTGGAACCGCTGGCTATGCAGGCCTCGGCCACCGGTCATGGAGCGCAGGGCGGTGGCGTAATTGCCCAAAGAACCGAGTGGCACCTGGGCCTTGACTTTCTGCAGTTGGCCCTCCGAGTCCATGCCGAGCACCTTGCCGCGCCGGGCGGAAATATCGCCCATCACATCGCCCATGTGATCTTCCGGCACCAGGATGTCCAGCTCGTAGATCGGTTCCAGGAGGTGCGGCTTGGCCTGCAGAAAGGCTTCCTTAAAGGCCTCACGCCCGGCCATCTGGAAGGCGATGTCCTTGGAATCCACCGGGTGCTGCTTGCCGTCGTAAACAACGGCCTTTACATCCACGCAGCGATAACCGGCCAGCACGCCCTCCTGCACGGCGGCATTCACGCCTTTCTCGATGGAGGGGATGAAAACCCGGTCGATAGACATGCCCTTCAGTTCCGATTCGAACTGAAGACCGGTGCCCGGTGGCAGGGGCTCGATATACATCCACACTTCGGCGAACTGCCCGGCGCCGCCGCTCTGTTTCTTGTGCCGGTACTTGGATTCACCACGGCCGGTGATGGTCTCCCGGTAGGCTACCTTGGGCTCGATGAGATCTACATCCACGTGAAAGCGGTACTTGAGACGCTTAGTCAGAATTTCGAGGTGCAGTTCCCCCTGGCCGGAGATGATGGTCTGTCTGAGTTCCGGGTCAAATTCGAACACGAAGGTCGGGTCCTCCTGATGCAGCGTGGACAGACCGGTGCTGATCTTCTCTTCGTCGCCCTTGGCTTGCGGGATCAGCGCGGCCCGCACCTTGTGTTCCGGCAGGTTAATCCCGGGAAGGACGATTTTCCGGTCAGCGCTGCAAAGGGTATCGCCGGTGTGGGTATGCTTCAACTTGACTACCGCGGCAATGTCGCCGGGGACCAGTTCACCCAGCTCGGCGCGTTTCTTGCCGTTCATGGTGTAGATCGCGCCCAACCTTTCCCGGCTGCCCTGATTGCTGTTATGCAAATCGGCGCCCATTTTAACAGTGCCCGAGTAAACTCTGAAAAAGGACAGTTCACCCAGGTGGGCTTCGCTGACGGTCTTGAAAATGAAGGCGGCCGCTGGTCCATTTGCCGCAGCCTGGAATGGGACCTCATTACCTCCGTCGGGCAAGCTGGTCCCGCGTACTTCGGTGAAATCGGCGGCGTTCGGGGCGTACTTGGAGATCACGTCCATCATCCGCCGGACACCCACATTCTTTTCCCCCGAGACAGGGAATACGGGGATCAGCGAACCGTTATGAATGGCCCCGTGCATACCGCCCCTCAAATCATCTTCAGTCAGCTGATCCTGTTCAAAGAATTTCTCCAGCAGATGGTCATCCGATTCGGCCACCAACTCCACCAGCTCACCATGCAGGCGATAAACCTGATCTACCAGATCAGCAGGCAGCTTATCGACAGTAAAGGTCCCCGAGCCGTCACTCTGGTAGGTATGCAGTTCTTTCCTGAGAATATCGGCAATCCGGGTGAAGTTGGGGCCGGTGTTTACCGGCAGCCCCATGGGAAATACCTTGGAGCCGAAACGTTTCCTGGCGGCTGCCAGCAAGCTATCGAACTCGGTGTTTTCCTTATCCAGCATATTAAACGCGAGCATGCAGGGCAGACCGTAGTCAGTCGCCGCTTTCCAGGCCTGCTCGGTGCCTACCTCAATCCCCGCGTTGGTATTGATGGTGACCAGGGCGAAATCAGCGACGCGCATGGCGCTCTGCACTTCACCGTGAAAGTCGGCATAGCCCGGGGTGTCGATTATATTCAGCTTCTTATCCTGCCAGGTGGTGTGCAGGATGGCCGAATTGATAGATATCTGGCGCTCGATCTCGTCTTCATGGTAATCGGACACGGTAGTGCCGCCATCTATCGAGCCCAGCCGGTTAATCTCACCGCCGTTAAACAACATGGCCTCTGCCAGCATGGTTTTGCCGACAGTGCCATGCCCCGCTAGAACGAAATTGAGGATATCTCCAGATTTATACTTAGCCATAGCGTAATTCCTTTATATTTACAATTTATACTATAGTTGCTAATCTTTGGCAGGTTGTCCGGGTAATCAGTCATACTGTTACATTCTACGCTTTAAAATCGTGATAATTTTCAAGATAGGCTCGCACTGCCGGCTTGATAAAAAGGTCCTGTAAGTTCCTGGAAGCCAGGGCCTGGGCCAGCAGGCTGAGGCGCTGCTCCTGGGGCGCGGATTTATTCAGCACGATCAACTTCTCACCTTCCAGGATGCAGCTGCCGCCCCTAAAACTACCCCGATCCACCACAATAGAGAGGCCCAGCCGTCCGGCCAGCTCCTCAAGTTCCTGGAACAGGGCCTCCGGTTTCATGCTAAAGCAGTTCCTCCCGCTCCCGGGACTTCAGCCAGTGGACCACCTCCTGCACCCGCTCGCTCTGCGACCGCGGCAGTACAATAGTGGCATCCGCCATGGAGACAACCACCAGATCTTCGGCGCCGATGACCGCCGTATAGTGGCCCTCACTCAAGACGATGGAATTTTTCGAGTCCAGGACGGTTGCGTCGCCTTGCACTACATTACCGTCGGTATCTTTGGGCAGAACATCATACAAGGTGCGCCAGCTGCCCAGGTCATTCCAGTCGAAGCGCGTCTCCACGGTAAATATATTCGAGGCATTCTCCAGGACCCCGTAATCGATGCTGATGCTGTCCACGACCGGCCAGATTTCCGTGAGGGCATCCATAAACTTCGGTGTATCGATCAGGTTTTCGATGGACGCCAGATTATCATAGGTAGCGGGGAGGTGCTCGGCGATATTGTCCAGAATTGTTGACACCTGCCAGACGAACATGCCGCCGTTCCACAGGTGATATCCCCCTTCAAGGAAGGACTTGGCGGTTTCCAGATCAGGCTTTTCGGTAAAGCGCACCACCGGATGGACGTCGCTAGCCTTGACGCGATTGAACTCCACGTAGCCGTAACCGGTGGCCGGAAAGTCAGGCTGAATTCCGAGGGTAACAAGATTGGGGCCTTCCAGGGCCTTCTTTTCCGCCAGTGACAGGGCCCGCTGGAACTCCTTATCGTTTTTGATCAGATGGTCGGCCGGGAAAACGCCCATTACGGCGTCGTCGCCGCAGCGTTTGCGCAGGACAAAGGCGGCCAGAGCGATGGCTGGAGCGGTATTTCTGGCCCCCGGCTCAATGAAGCAGTCGGTCCGAGTGATCCCGTCAACTGAGTTTTGGATAGATTTGACCAGATGATCGGAGGCGGCCACGTAGAGGCCATCGCTACCGGGATATTTAGCCAACCGGTGGGCGGTTTGTGCAATCAGTGATTTGCCGTTGAAAAGCTCCAGAAGCTGTTTGGGCCGCTTACGCCGGCTTTTGGGCCAGAACCTGGTTCCGGCGCCGCCGGCCATAATAACACAGTGCATCTAATCCTTTCTATCCACCGGCGCCTCCTGGGCTGCCTCGAAAATACCAGCATTAAAGTTAATATCAATACCGTCCACTTCCCAACGGGCCCTTACCTCTACAGGCTCAAAATATTCCCCAAAGGGCGCCGCACCCTGATATGGTTCCCAACGGCCGCTGTAATACGAAAGCGCGTCAGGGCCGATCTGTTGGTGGGCAAAAATGTGATAAAATCCCGGAGCCAGACCATCCAGAAAGTAACGCGCGGAATCGGTAACCGTAGAGGCTACCCGCTGGTGATTCTCCCGCGTCAGAGCTCCCACCACCACGGAGCCGGACACACCCAGCACGGTCCCCCTGAGCTGGCCCGCGGCTGGTCGGGCCTCGAAGGCCAGGGTGATGCTGAGCAGCGAATCCGCCACGGTATTCCCGGCATAATCGGTGATCCCCGCGCCGCTGAAACTGCCCCGGGTAAACCGTTCCGGCTCGGCCAGTGTGAACTCCAGGGAAAAAGGTGAGACCGGCTGGAGCACAACCTGGGCCGAGTCCCTGCCGCTCAAATCAAGGGCTAACGAATCGGGCGTGTGCACCGGTTCGGAGAATGTAATCAGGCCCCGGGCCCCGGTAATAAAGCGGCCCCGGTCGGCGAAAGTCAACTTCAACGGCACCCGGCCACGCGCAAGGGCCAGCACCGGTGGCAGGGTATCCACCGGAGCCTGGGTCGGTACCGAAAAGGGTTCGATAAGGTACGTTTCGCCAAGCTGGGTATGGGCCAAGCCCAGGTCGATGGCGGTGGTGTCGGAATCAGGACTGGTTACCACGTAGCCGTAAACCCCGGTTTGCCGCGTCGGGAACAAGCCTGCAGGCACCGGCGCCTCTCCAAAGGGACTGCTGAAAGTGACGTTCAGAAATGTGGGCGTCACCCATTCAACCATGCTGATCTGCGGCTGAAACAGGGGCGCTGACAGGCGCATCAGCACCGTGATCGTATCCTCCCGGATGACCAATTGTTCCCTGCAGGGCAGGGCATAGGGTCGCCGATTAATACCCTGCGGAAAATCGCTGAGGCCACCCTCCACGGCGGCCACGCGGTACTGCCCATGCTGGAGGTAAGCGAAGGAAAAACTGCCGTCGTTAGCCAGATCTACGCTCCGCAGCAGCTCATAGCGCGCACTGGTATCGCTGAGGGCGAACAGACCCACTTCCACCGGCCGGGTGGAGTCTGCCTCGGCAATCGAACCGGTTATCAGCCCGGTAGCGATTTCACCTCCCGCACTGAATACAAACTGCCATGATGCGGGCATGCTGTTCTTCCGGAAATCCCGTATGCCCCGTTGCAGGGTAAGCACGTAAGTCTGTCCTGTTTCAAAGGGCTGATCGGGCCGGATGGCGACCCGCCGGCCCCTGACCCGGGTCGTGAATTCCAGTTCGGGGCTGAAAACGATAGAGCCGGGCACCGAGACGGGGTCCACCATTTCGTCGAACAGGATTTCGATGTGCTGATCGGGTGCCAGATCGCGGCTGCCGTCCGGCGGTGACACCTGCATTATGACAGGACCGGCCCTATCCAACGGACCACCCGAGGGCGCTTTCTCGGCGGCACAGCTCCAGAGCAATAAGCAACCGGCGCTGAAAGTGGCGAGAATCCAGATTATTGGGGTCCGGGGCCGACGCATGGCCGGTGAATTTAGGCGCAACGTTCGCGCTCTGCCAAGTGGCAGCGAGAGGCGGAGTTCCCCCTCACCCTAACCCTCTCCCCAGGGAGAGGGAACCTGAGTGAGTAATCCAGTACATAGGTAACAGTTTGTTCTAAATACATGGGTAACACAGTGCTAGACTATCGTCGACCAAAGGCGCACCTTTTTCCGACGGGAGAAGGCATGTCCTGAGCGCTTCATCCCGACGCTTCGGGATTCAGCACAGGCTCTGCCGAAGGGACAGGATGAGGGGTGAGTTAATGGAGGCAGATCAGCGCGCCGGGGGGCGAGGTGCGTTGTGGCGTGGGCGACCCAGTGAGTCGCCCCTACGATTTTCCTGTCACAGCGATCCCGAAACTTCGGCGGTGGCCGTCTCAGGAAGCTTGCTCTAAACACCTTGGACTGCCACGTTCCGACGGGGACGTCGGTCCTCGCAGTGACAAGTCTCCCTAGGATCGGGCAATCATCATGAAATGAATTTTCGGGGGAACTCCTGGCAGCGAGAGCTGCCGGACAAGGCCCATAAAGGACTTGAATTTCGCGGATCAGGTGCTACATTATGACCGTGTAGGAGCACGCATCATGAATGACAATAGCGCCGCTGATGCCCAGCTGGCCGCCGTCCTTGACGAACTGTCACAGCCGGCGCGCCTGTTCCAGCCTCACAGGGATGGCCGAATCCGCTGCACCGCCTGCGGCCACCGCTGCCTGCTGGGCAGCAACGACCGTGGTCGCTGCCTGGTGCGTTACACCAACGCCGGAACACTGATGGCGCCCTATGGATACGTGGCCGGACTGCATGACGATCCCATCGAAAAGAAGCCCTTTTACCACTTCCTCCCG
>DAOWIJ010000173.1 GCA_030640955.1 Fidelibacterota bacterium | reverse complement strand
TGAAAATCGGTGATCAGGTAACTGTAGTAGGGCAGGTCACCGGCAAAGGGGTCCGCCAGCTGAAGCGCCGGAAAATCTTCCAGGTTACGATTAACGATGGGTCGGGTCTGCTCCATTGCGTCTGGTTCCGGGGCGGTGATTGGATTAAGGACCGCTTTGAGACCGGTGACCGTGTCGCGGTACACGGGAAGATAGAATTCTATCGTCAGCTGCAGATGATCCACCCCGATTTTGATCATCTCGATTCTGAGGAAGATCCCCTCAACACAGGCAAGATTGTGCCTTTGTATCCCGGTTCCGCAAGCTTGAAGAGCACCGGACTGGAGAGCCGCAGCCTGCGGAGGGTCTTTCACGGCATCTGGGACCGGCTGGAACAAATAGCTGACTTCCTGCCGGAACCACTCCGGGACGATTGCGGATTGCTGCATCTCAATGAGGCCTTGAGACAGGTGCACAATCCGGTGGATACCGACAGCAGCCAGAGCGCGCTCTATCGCCTCAAGTTTGAAAATCACTTTTTCCTGCAGTTGCTCATGGCCCTGCGGCGCCGGGCATTGGCGGTGCTGCCGGGACGCAAGTTCCCCGAGCGCGGCGAAATCACCGAGCAGATTTACCGGGGCCTGCCATTCCGACTGACCACTGCCCAGATCAGGGTCATGCGGGAACTGAGATCGGATTTCAATTCCGGCCAGATGATGAACCGACTGTTGCAGGGTGATGTGGGCAGTGGAAAGACAGTGGTGGCGTTGTTGGCCGCCGCCATAGTCATTCGCGCCAAGGCCCAGGTCGCTGTGCTGGCGCCCACGGAAATATTGGCCGAGCAGCATTACCGGTCGTTTAAGGCGCTGAGTTCCCAGGTGCATATTTCCATGGCCCTTCTGACCGGCAGCACACCAAAGAAGGAACGGCTGTCCATTCTGGCGGGGCTTAAAAGCGGCGATCTGTCCATGGTTATCGGCACCCACGCCATTATTCAGGAAGATGTGGGCTTCAAAGACCTGGCGCTGATCATTGTTGATGAGCAGCACCGCTTCGGTGTACTGCAACGGGGCAAGCTGGTTGGCAAAGGAGTGTATCCCCACGTGCTCGCCATGACGGCCACACCAATTCCCCGCACCCTCGCCATCACCTATCATGGTGATATGGATGTATCGTTGCTGGACGAAATGCCGGCAGACCGTGCGCCGGTGTCAACATCGGTCATCGAAGCGGCCCAGCTGGAGCAAGCCTATGGCCTGATTCGTTCCGAAGTACGGCAAGGCCATCAGTGTTTCATTGTGTATCCGGTAATCGAGGATAATGAGAGTAGCGATCTCAAAGCCGCCGAATCCGGCTTCCGGCTGCTGGACAGAAAAATATTCCCGGATCTACAGGTCAGCTACCTTCACGGCCGCATGAATGCCGCTGAGAAGGACCGGGTGATGCAAGCCGTTCAAAGCGGCCGGACACCGATATTGGTGTCTACAACGGTAATCGAGGTTGGCATTGATGTTCCGCAGGCTACGGTAATGCTTGTTGAAAATGCCGAGCGTTTTGGGCTTACCCAGCTTCATCAGCTCCGGGGACGCATTGGGAGAAGTTCTTTTCCGGGACGTTGCCTGCTGGTGAAACGGGGTGGAGGTGATGAATCAGCAGAGCGGCTGAAGATACTGGAGCGCACTTCTGACGGGTTTGAAATTGCCGATGAAGACCTTAAATTGCGCGGCCCCGGCGAGATGTTTGGCGCACGCCAGCACGGCTACGATCCCAAGTTGGGTGATCTGGTTCAGGACGGTCCAATTATCCGGGCTGCCAGGCAGGCCGCCTTTGATCTGGTGAGGAATGATCCCCAGCTGCAGCAGGGGGAACATCGCGCTCTCAGGCAAGTATTTATGCACAGGTATGAGCAGGAACTAGATTTTCTAAAGATTCACTGAACCGGTTTATGTATTAATGGCTGATCAATATACCTGCCCGGCCTGTCGCGGGACGGGGTGCACTGCTGTTCTGACAGTGAAAGACTGGACCGTGTCGCATGAAGACTTTGTCCTGCTTGAGTGTTCCCAATGCCGGCTACGCTATATCGAATCGCCGCCGCCGCTGGATAAAATCGGCGGATATTATGATTCGGTTGAGTATGTGTCCCATTCGGAAACGCGACGGGGCCTGATCAACCTGGCCTACAGTCTGGTGAAGCCATTTACCAATCGTAGGAAGCGCCGGTTAGTAAAACGGGTTGGCAGCCGGCGCGGCGGACGCCTGCTGGATATTGGGTG
>DAOWIJ010000145.1 GCA_030640955.1 Fidelibacterota bacterium | reverse complement strand
CCTGCTGGTTGAGATCGATCAGACCCGTGAGAACAGTTTCTGCTGTGGCGCCGGTGGCGGCAATATGTGGTACGAGCTGGAACAGGGTGACCGGATCAACCTGGCCCGCTTTGATCAACTGAGGGCCAGTGGGGCGAGTACCATAGCTACCGCCTGCTCGTTCTGCGCTATTATGTTGGATGACGCCGCTAAAGTACGGGGCCTGGATGAGCAGGTTAAGATCCGGGATCTGGCTGAGTTAGTGGCTGAATCAATGGATGGTTAAAGGGCACCCCGATGTTTGATCTTGTTCAGCACCTGTTGACAGTTTCTTTGCCCCTGGCGTTGGGCGTTATCATCCTGATAATGACTTTCATGAGGTGGCTCAAGAAACGTCAGTAGTGGCTGCCGGCGATCTAGTTGGGCATCTTGTCAGCGGTTAATTTTATGCCCAGCTCCTTCATCCATTCGTCGGGCGTGGTCTGAATTTCCCCAAAGCGCTTTTCATATTTGGCAATATTATCGTGAAGCGCCCGGGCGAATGCTTTGGCGTGCAGTGGCGCCATAATTATCCGCGATCTTACCCGGGCTTTAGGCATACCCGGCAAGACCTGGGTGAAATCGATTATGAACTCTGCCGGCGAGTGAGTAACTATTGCCAGGTTGGCGTACTCACCTGAGCCTACTTTCTCATCAAGTTCAATCTGGAGCTGCTTGCCTTTGGCTTCTTTCGGCTGATCCATTTGCCTTACCATCCTTAAACTAACGTTTGTACTACTCTGCGCCACCTATATCCTGGCGGCGGTTAAACTCTTCCCAATCTTCTTCCAACCCTTCCCACTGACGGAATTCCTCCTCATCGGTAGTGACCTCATTCAACTCAACATCTTCCTCGAGGTTCTGTATCTGCTTATCTATCCGTTCAAATTCATTGGGATCTGTTTCGTCCTGAGCCTCGATGTCCTGCTCGAATACTGCATCAGCTCCATACAGGGACTGATCAAAAAAGTCCATGCTGGTGACAATTCCCTGAGCCATCAGAAATTCAACAAAATCAAGGTATTTCCGGCTTTTTAAGTTAGTCCGGCATGAAGGGCATACCAGTGACTTGGCGAGCTCCTTTTCATCAAGGGTCTCGTTGCATTCCGGGCAGACAATACCTTCCAATTTCATTTTTACCTCCATAAAAATGCGGCAAAATGTAACTGAAAGACCATATCTCAACAAGTCCTTTTTCGAACTACGCTAGTTTTTCTTGCCCTACCGCAAATCGAGGTTAAAGTCGTATTCACCACGTTCCACTAATACAGCCGACAGCCGCCTGATGGGCTGATCCTCATGCCTGCGAATCTGCCGCAAATTGCTCCTGACCCGACGCCAGGCGCCCTCACAGTAGATGCGCGTCATATCAAGTTCTGAGCGCGAGTTCTCGATACCGTCAGCCTCAAGTTTGGCCGTTACCCTGGAGACCAGCGCCAGCATGGCATACAGATCGATGGCCGCATCGGCGTAGCGCCGCAACATGAGTTCCCGGTCTATCACCCGCTTGCCGAACTTCATAATGGCCGAATTCACCGATAAGTGCAGCTTCTCGGTATACTTGGTCACGTAATTGGCATACTTTTTCAAAGCCGGGTGTGCCCCTGCCAGATGGGGCGTCGTTACGACTTCCTTTGCCCTGGTAATAGCATAATCGGCCAGAAAGCCGAATCCTTTGATTGGCCCCCGCAGGGCCTTGCCCAGTTGCCGTAAGTACTCACCCGGTTCCCTGAGACCGGACAGTGCCACAAAAAGCCGGAGAATCTCGTTGGTTCCCTCGAAGATCAGGTTGATCCGCGAATCACGCAGCACGCGTTCAAATGGATATTCCTTCATGTAGCCCAGACCGCCCATGACCTGCATGAGCTCGTTCACCGCCTGCCAGCCGCGTTCGCTGGCAAACACTTTGCAGATAGCCGCCTCCAATGAGTAATCCACTCCGGGACGGTCCGCCAGGGAGGTCGCCAGGTACACCATGCTTTCACCGGTATAGAGGTCGACGGAAATCCGGGCCAGTTTGTCTTTGATCAATTCAAAATCAGACAGTGGCCGGCCGAATTGTTTACGCTCCCTGGCGTACTCAATGGCAACCTTCAGCAATGTCTGGGTGCCACCCACTACACCGGCCGCCAGCACCAATCGCCCCGAATCAAGCACGTGCATGGCAACTTTAAAACCCTTGCCAACTTCTCCCAGTACGCTGTCCTGTGGCAGGACCACGTTATCGAAAAACAGCGGCACCGTGCTGGAGGCTTTGATGCCCATTTTATGCTCCTCAGCGCCGCGGGTGAAGCCCTCCAGGTCGCCATCGACGAGAAAGGCGGTGATCTTTCCCTTACCGTCGGGCCCCGCTGGAGTCCTCGCGAAAACCGTGAAGAACTGGGCATAGCCGCCGTTGGT
>DAOWIJ010000081.1 GCA_030640955.1 Fidelibacterota bacterium | reverse complement strand
TGGCCAACCTGCTGGATGACGAACCGGGTCTGCCCAAAGGGAATCAGATTATTGGGAATATTCAATACGGGGGACGTTGGCTGGAATTGGTCTGGGTTGACACGTCTGTTGTGTACAACAGGAATAATATACTATATCCACAAACTTCGGACGATCTCACACGTTCTAGCTTGGGAACACTCTTGACACAGATGGATCGTCGTTTTACCTGGTTTAAGTCCATACCATTGGACAGTATTGGATTTCCGGTTCGGCAATGATAATATTTATCTCACGGTTGGCATGCATTGACGATTGAGGAAAGACCGGCACGAACAACGCCGTCTAGCATGGCATACTAATAAGGTACGAAACAGACCAAATCCGATCAATGAACAGAAAATACAAGAGGATAAATGGGTTACTTTAAACAATTTCTTAAGAATATTCCCATCCTGGGTAGAGTTTTGATGATGATACAGAATATCTATCGGTATCTATATTGGATTTGGCAGATGAAGCGATCCTCTGCTCGCGGTAATATCAAGATCATGATCGGGGCTTCTGGTGTTCGCCAGGCCGGGTGGGCAGAATCGGAACAGCGATTCCTGGATTTACTGAAGCCTGAAATGTGGAAGCGGTACTTCAAGCCGGGATCGATCGATGCTATCCTGGCCGAACATGTTTGGGAACACCTCTCGCTTGATGATGGTCGAGACGCTGCAAACTGCTGCCTTAAATTCTTGAAACCGGGTGGTTATTTAAGGGTCGCAGTTCCGGATGGATTGAATCCGATACCGGAGTACATTGAACAAGTACGTCCTGGAGGCATTGGAGCCGGTGCTCAAGACCATAAGATTTTATACACTTACGCAACATTTCAGCGTTTGTTTGAACTTGCAGGCTTTAAGGTGGTTCTCTACGAATATTTCGATGAAGAGGGAATTTTTCATTATCATGAATGGGATCCTGATGACGGCTTAATCAAACGATCCAAGCGCTTCGATCAAAGGAATACAGGTGGAGAGATCGCATATAATTCCATCATTCTCGATGCGGTCAAGCCGGATTCAGTTGAGTAAACGCCCCTATGAACGAACAGTGCCTTCGCTCAATATCAAAGGTGCTCACATGGAATCCTACGGGAGCATGTCAATTATAGAAATTGCATTCAAGGTACACAGAAAGTATTTTGGCAGCAACACTAGCAAGGTACCCGCCTGACGCAGAAAATGGCGCTGTCCATGGTGAACCGCGCTATGGCGAAAATCATGACTTCGCATTATTGCCCAATGGCTCCAATGTCAGTCGGCACGCTTCCGTCTTACCTGATCGGCTATCTTCGCCATATCTTATATAGCATCAACAGGCGAATATTTAGACGAGAACAAGGATCGACGAGAACCACGAGTTTTGATCAGGGCACATACGTCTCAAATGGATGGAATTCAGGATTCGTACGCCATATACGGGAAAAGTACAATCTCGCCGTTGAAATGAAGTAGTAAAACGGTAGATAGTCGTTCCTGAAAAAACCCTTTATCAGGTAAATCGAACCGGATAAGGTTGAGGCTTGGAGGAAGGACTATAATGAGAGTCGTCCTCACATGTCTTGGGGCTACTTGACACCACTTGAATTTTCTGGAGTTACGAATAAAATCAAGGCCGAATAATCGCCTTAAGACTGGACCAATTTTGGGGGGACCTTCACTTCGGATGATTTTGTTTTACATATGGGAGTCATGATGTCGGGGGTATCTCTGAGCATGAGGCACTCGCATTAATCGATCGCCTGCGATTTAAAAAATTCTTCTACAAATGCCCTTTTAATACCTCAACTACATATTCAATTTGTTCTTTGGTAATTTCAGGGTAGATTGGCAACGATAATACTTTTTGTGATAATTCATAAGCCACAGGAAAATCTTCAGGCCTATGCCTAAATTTCTTATAAGCCTTAAGAAATGGCAGCGCAATGGGATAATGAATCCCACTACTAATGCCAGCCTGTGCTAATTCCGATCGAATGTGGTCACGGTCATCGAGTAATACAACAAAAAGATGATAGACATGGCTCCCCTCACTAACTTCGGTTGGCAGAACAACATCTAATCCCTGCAATAGCTGCCGATAATAGTTTGCGGCACTCACCCTCTTGGATATCCATTCAGGTAAGTATCGCAATTTCGCCGAGAGAATGGCAGCCTGCAGTCCATCCAACCGACTATTATAACCTTCAAATTCGTGATCATATTTCTGAGTGCGCCCATGATTGGCCCACATACGTGCCCGTTGAGCCAATTCATCATGATCTGTCGACAATGCACCGGCATCACCATAGGCACCAAGATTCTTGCCGGGGTAAAAACTGTAAGCAGTGAAGTGGCTACACTCCCCAATTCTTATTTTGTCATAAACGGCTCCATGAGCTTGCGCAGCATCTTCAATAATAAATAAATCGTGTGTGGACGCAAAAGATTGAACGGTACGCATATCCATCATTTGCCCGTAAAGGTGCACGGGGATTATGACACGTGTATTCTTGCTAATCAATGTTTGGGCTTTTTCAAGGTCAAGCAGATATGTTCCCAGATCAACATCACAAAAAACAGGGACCCCACCGGCTGCAGTGACCGCTTCCGATGTAGCGATGAAGGTATTGGCGGGTATGATGGCTTCAAAACCTGGGTTTAGATTCAGCGCTCGTAATGCGATTGTAATAGCATCGGTGCCGTTGCCTACTCCGATTACGTGAGCAGCACTACAAAATTGGGAAAAATCTTCTTCAAATTGCTTCACGTACGGACCGCCAATAAACGAAGTAAGGGCAATAACATCATTTATAGCTGTCGATATATCATCCTTGATGCTCTCGTATTGTGCTTTCAAGTCAACGAAGGGTACTTCTATTTTACGATTAGTCATTTTTATGCGTACCTAAGTGATGAAGTGTAATTAAAACCCAATTCAAGCCTAGTTCAAGTCAGTTGCGTTCACTTTATGGAAGGTTTCTGCCAAAGCATTTGGATTTGATGGTTCATTCGAGATCTGATTCCATAAGAGATCAAAATGGTGCTCTCTGGATATCAATCGTAGCACATTATCCGGGGTTTTTTTTCTTTTAGTTATCGAAGCGATTTTTTTTAGACGATCCAAAATTCCTGCCACATCACTGATCTCCAAGGCAAAAACTTTGTTACTCTTTGTTAAATAATCAGGTAGGGCACCCGGTAAACATGCAATGACGTCAAGATCCGCAGCCAGGTATTCGTAGATTTTGTTTGGTACGCTGTTTTTTAAAAACTCAACATTAGTACGCCAAGCAGCAACGCCAACCAGGCATCGTTTTAATATTGCCGCTAAGAATTCGTTTGGAACTGGTTGCCAAAAATGTACATTACGAAGCCCCCCACTCTTTACCTCATGCTCTAACTTGGGCCTCTGCGTACCCTCACCAATGAATATAAACTTAAACCGCTGATCTCCATCTGCTGCTAACACTTTTGCAGCTTGTAGGAACGGTGTAAAATCATAAAATGTGCCAAGATTACCTACGTAAACAATCGCTAAATACTTATTCAGTAAATCTTCTTGTTCCGAAGTGAAGTTTGCCGGCAGCTCATTCACTCCCAAAAAGGTAAGCAAATCAACGCCATTGGGTACAGAGACAACTTTTTCAGCATGAAGTTTAATATGATTTGTCCAATCGGGATTGACGACACTCACAATTTTAGCCTGTTGATAGACCTTCTGTTCTATCCGTTGCAAAAGCCTCAATATTTGTCCATCCTGCAGCATACCCGCTTGGTGGATAGAAGCCGGATAGAGATCCCTGATGTCGAGTATAAATTCTATACTCGACATATTACGTAATATCAAAGCTGTCAAGCCGAGGAAAAAAGAGGGAGTTGACACAATCACCAAATCGCATTTAGGCATATGCAAGATGTGACGCAAACAGTTAAAAGCGTAGAGTAATTCACCAAACAAACGTATGAGGGGATTCTTGTGTTTCGGACGTTTATAACACCGTACCAAGGAATACCCGTGTTTCGATTCCCTTTGATCAGATCCTTTGTAACCGGATATAATTTTATCAAATGGATAGGATGGAACCGGTGCTAGAACGGTAAGGTCACATCTCTTACTCAGGAATCTTGCCAAACTACTAAGGCGCTCAGCTGCTGCTCCAATTTCAGGGGGAAAATATTGAGTAAGCAAGAGTATCTTCAAACCTGATACTCGTCAGCAACCGGTGGTCCGGCCAGTAAGAAAAAGCCATCCTTGTTCAGGCTTAGTATTCTGGCTGCAAACATTTATACCATTTCTATTTGAATAGTATCGTTACTCCAGACTTGCAATATAGTTTGCCAAAATATGACATAAGTGTAAAATAATGACAAACCAATTATTCTTAAACACTCTTAATTATCTTTGCCGGGTTTCCAACAACAACTGCGCCTGCTGGCACATCTTTTGTTACAACTGCACCAGCACCAATTACTGCTCCATCACCGATACTGACTGGAAGGATTGTAACGTTGCTTCCAATCGATACATGGTGCCCTATCTTGGTCGGTTCCCAGTTAACAGGGTCACCTGCCGGACCTCCTGTACTGAAGCGATCATTAATAAATTTCACGCCGTGCCCAATGAAACAATCAGTACCAATTTCTACTCGGTCACAGATGAATGTATGCGATTGCACCCGGGTTCTGTCTCCGACAAGAGCCCCTTTCTGAATTTCGACGAAGGCGCCAATCATACAATCTGTACCTATCTGACAACCGTATAAATTGACGAAATGCCAGATAATGGTTCCCTTTCCTACGGTTACATCCCGGCAAATGATATAATCATTTTCACATGTCAGGATCTGGTTACGGTCTATATTTATAATGGTGCTAATACCTCGATGAGTTTACCATTATTGGCCATCGATTTACTGACTGCTTCCAATACTCGGACTGTCAGAAGCCCGTTGGTGCCATCAGTTAGTGCCGGGCGGTTTTCAGAGATGGCATTTATAAACTCCGCCACCTCTACTTTTAGCGGTTCCAAGAAATTTATTTGGGGAATTGTGATCCCGCCAGCCCTAAGCCGCAACTGGAAGGTGCCAAAATCGTCAAAATCGCCAAGAGTAGCATTTTCTGGATGCATCCTATCTACACCTTTATCGTAAATAGTCAGCTTTTTTTCAGCGACATCATCGTATACCGCCATCTTCTCGCTCCCAACAATCGTAATCCGTCTTATCTTTTGCGGGTCCAGCCAGCTAACATGAATTAATGCATATTTGCCATCGGGGAATTCCAGTTCCAGAAAAGCTACATCTGCGATCTGTTTCTGGATAAAGGAAACGCCCCTCGCCGCTACTCTCACTGGACTATTATCGAACAAATATATCAGGATTGAAATATCATGAGGCGCTAAGTTCCAGGCAACATCAATATCTTTGCGTATTCTCCCTAGATTCAGTCGCTGGGCATGGCTGTAGTAGATCTCTCCTAGATCACCACTCTTAATAATCCTCCTTAATTCCCTAACGACAGAATTATATAGGAATGTATGACCAACCATTAGTATCTGGCCGTTAGAACTCGCCGCCTTAATGAGTGCTTCACATTCTTTGGAAGTTCGTGCTAAGGGCTTCTCAACCAGGCAATGACGACCGCTGGAAAGAACCTGAATAGCCAGATCATAATGGGTGTGTGCTGGAGTGGCTATAACGACCGCCTGTGCCTGCCAATGATCCAGAAGATCAAGATCGAAGTTTGCTTGAACGGGTATATCGGGGTAATGTTCTTTTATCCAGTTTTTAACCTGCGGATCTGTATCAATCACTCCTACCAACTCAATATTTGAATGGTTAACTAGATTTCGTAACACGTTAGGGCCCCAATAACCGCAACCTATCTGAACAATCCGAACAGTATTCTCAGCCAAAAAGCACCACTCCCGCTCTTATATCGAGCCTCATTTTCAACTTATTAAATCGGCTAATCGTCTAATCATATTAAAGTGATCAATCACAGTAAGTTAAAAACATTATACATTCTTTCTAAAGTCAAAAGTCCGATCCACAATTAAAAAAAAGTAATAAACTGCCAAATCTGATCATTATCTGATTCGTTGAAAAGCCCATATCCTCCGATGAAATAATTCTCTGCACTAAGCTCGTGCGCATTTCCAGCGCAACCGCCATAACAAATAATACCAGCATCTGCTGGCATTACCCCTAAAATTACTAATAGCAAAGTCGATGTACAATAAACCTAGTTACTCATGATTGCATGATTTGGAAAAAAATTAGCCACCTGATTGCCCACCTCGGGGTGTAACCCATCAAAACAGAACAGCCCTAATTTTCAGACGAGAAAGGAAGAGTACCCGGGAGCCACCGCATTCTGCTGGGCAGGTGGGACACGAACCAGCACAGCCTTATGGATGCCGGATTTTGAGCTAGTGTATATCCACTGACAAGATAGATCGGATATTCGGCCTGTAGCATGTAAAATGGCAGTAGTTGGGATTTTGAAGATATTACACGCTGATAATCTAGTCAAATCCGTTTCTAACGCAATCATCGTTCACTTTAGATTGCATCCTCTCTACAATAGCGTTATACTCTGACCAGCTGTTAATATTAGTGATTGAAAACTTCTCTATCCAATTAATCGGGGAACTACGATGGCCTCAGTAGAATTACATAATGTAACCAAAATATTTGATAATCAGGTATATGCCGTAAACGGCGCGGAATTGACCATCCAGGATGAAGAGTTCGTTGTGTTGGTAGGTCCTTCAGGGTGCGGCAAGTCAACACTGCTGCGCATGATCGCCGGATTGGAAGAAGTTACATTAGGGGAAATCAGGATCGATGGCACTGTGGTAAATGACATTCCACCAAAAAACCGGAATATTGCCATGGTCTTTCAAAATTATGCCTTATATCCCCACATGACAGTTTTTGAAAACCTGAGTTTCGGGTTGCGGCTCCGCAAGTATCCCAAGAAGGACATCAGGGAGCGTGTGCTGGAAGCTGCCAAAATCCTGGACATTACCGAATATCTGGAGCGCAAGCCCAAGGCCTTGTCCGGCGGACAGCGGCAACGGGTTGCCCTGGGCAGAGCGCTGGTGCGCAAACCGCAGGTGTTTCTGTTCGATGAACCGCTGTCCAACCTGGATGCCAAGCTGCGGGTCCATATGCGCGTGGAAATCAATCACCTGCACCAGCGGCTGCGCAGCACCATGATCTACGTTACACACGACCAGATCGAGGCCATGACCATGAGCGATAAGATCGTGGTGCTGGATAAAGGGGTCATTCAACAGGTAGACTCCCCACTGGAATTGTATAACAACCCGACCAACAAATTTGTAGCCGGCTTCATCGGCAGCCCGGCCATGAATTTTATTCCCGGTGAGATCAAGGCCAACGGTGAGATGAAGTTTCAATCGAGGAATTTTTCCATTACACTGCCTTCGAAGGTACAGAAGGAGCTCAAGGATTCCGCCACCCAAAAGGACGTGATATTTGGCATCCGGCCGGAACATATAGTGATCACGCCGCAAGCGGACGAATCCCAGCTCAGCGAGGGGCAGGAAATTATCGTCGATGTGGTCGAACCGGTGGGCAACGAGATATTTCTGTACTTCACCGAAGGTGATATCCGCTATTGCCTGCGCACCGACCCGACCCATAATTACCGGCCGGGAGACAAACTGGACGTCAAGTTCAACTTGGATAAGATGTACATATTTGATGCCGCCAGTGATCACCGCTACGTCTAAAACCTGACCGTCCCGATATGCCCTCGCACCAGGTAGGTATCATCGGGTATGGCGGCTTTGGCCGATATCTCCATCAGGCCTGGGATAGCCACGACAATGTGACCGTAACCGGGATCTCCGATCACAACCCGGACGTATACTCGGGCCCGGTAGCTTTCCACCGGCATTGGGAGCATTTGCTGGATGACCGGGATATAACTATTGTCGCCATTGCCACACCGCCAAGCACCCATTGCCAGATTGCTGTCGCGGCCATGGAACGGGGCAAGCATGTCCTCATTGAGAAGCCGTTGGCTACAGGTTTAACCGAGGCGCGCAAGATAATGGCCTGCCAGGAACAGACAGGAGTTGTAGCCGGCGTAGATTACATGCTGCGCTATAATATGCTGATCAAAGCAGTCGATTCTCTGCAAAAAACCGGTTGCCTTGGTACGCTGCGACGGATAGCTGTAGAAAACTACGCCAGTGATGAGACCGTTCTGCGCGATCACTGGTTATGGGACGAGTCCGTATCGGGTGGTTTGCTCGTGGAGCACGCGGTGCATTTCTTAGACCTGGCCAATTTCCTGACCGGCTCAACGCCCGCGCAAGTCACCGGGTACGCCGCTGCACGCCCTGATGGCCGAGAAGACCGGGTATTTGCAGCGGTTCAACATGACAACGGCGTTACGGCCACCCATTACCACGATTTTTCCCGGCCAGGCTTTTTTGAACGAACCGAAATTCGTCTCATTTATGATCTGGCTGAGATCGAACTGCAGGGTTGGATTCCCCTGGCGGGACGCATACGCGTATTGGTAAATGCGGAGACAAAGTCGCTGGTATCCTCATTACCGGCCTTCAAAGCACTGAGTGATGTCCCCTTGCAGTCCCTTGATGATGTTTCACGTCCCGAGGGATGGGGAACAATGCCGATACACAACAGGTCCGATCATGGCGCCATACTGTCGGGTGGCAAAGAGTATCGGGTAACAAGTCTGCTGCATGGCGAGTTCAACGCCGGTACGGATAAGGGCGCAGCTTACCAGGCTTGCCTCAGGGATTTGCAGGCCGACTTCATCGCATCCATTGGCCGCCCCGGTTACAGACCCGCGGTTACCCTGGCAGACGCGCTAACCAGTCTGGAGACAGCTCTGTTGGCGCGCAAGAATGCCCATTCACGAAGCAGTTCAGCATAGCCTGAAGCCCTTTTTATTTATTCAGATCGTCAGGTTTCCCCTTTGCGTCAAGCCAGGCAAGCAGCTCTTTTATGCTGCCCCTTGCCAGCCCCATACTGGTGTCGGCGCCTCCGTAGTACAGGTTCAATGCATCATTATCCGGACCAATGGTAAATCCGCAGGGAAATACAACGTTGTCCACATCGCCCTTGAGTTCAAAGGGTTCTTCCGGACCAAAGATCCATTCGTCGCCGCGCAGTAAACAGCGGGTCGGGTCGTCCAGATCGAACAGGGCCAATCCTAACCGGTAAATGGACCCCGAAACCGTTTCACGAACACCATGGTAAATGTACAACCAGCCCCGCTCCGTCTCGATTGGAGGGGGTGACAGCCCGATTTTATTGGCGTCCCACCAGGCCCCTTTCCGGGCACGCATGATCAGTTTATGGTTACCCCAGCGTACCATGTCTTGTGAGTACGAAATCCAGATATGAGACCCCAGCTCATTCCCCATGGGCCGGTGTATGAGAACCCACAGCCCGTTGATCCGGCGGGGCAGCAGAGCGGCGTCCTTGTCCCAGGGCGTAGTGACCGCACCGATCCGCTCAAACTCGTGGAAATCGGGAGTCAGGGCCAGCGATACGACTGCTCCGGCAGTGGAGTAGGCGGTGTAGGCAATGGCATATTTTTCCAACTCGGGGAGATAGGTAATCCGGGGGTCTTCCATGCCCCATTGCTCTTCGGGATAATTGTCCGGATCGGGCAGCAAAGTCGGCTCCGGATCGACAGTCCAGCCATCGACACCGTTCTTTGAGCGGGCGGCACATAAGTGGGAGATGCCCCGGCGGTCCTCAACCCGGCAGAGGAGCAACGTGGTTCCATCCTGCAAGAGGGTCGCTGCTCCATTGAAGACGGTATTCATGGAGTAGGGCCAGTCAGCAGCCGATAAGATCGGATTATTGGTTTCACGTTTCAGCAAGACCTGGTTGTGAGAGTTATTCAGCATTCGTTATTCCTACCTGTAATGAGTGGTTATTAGATACTGTGATGATGAGCTATAGGATCGAAACTTGGCTTGAAAGGCTAACCCTTTGATCCCGAGGTCGCCATGCTGTCAATGAAGTGCCGCTGGAAAATGATGTAAGCGATTACCACCGATATGGCCATCAGCAGCTGCGTTGGTGATTTTCAACGAATGGCCTCCCGTGCGCCACTGGTCCGTTCCCCAACTCCCGCTCCAGGTCTTCGCCATCCATTGTCATCGAAGGGTGGTCCTCAGCAGGCAGGGCTGACGGACTGCATCGCGCATTACCGATAATCCCGTGCGTCTGATGCAATTCATGTTTTCCTGCCTCTCAGAAAGGTGATCGAGAGTTCTGCAAACACATTTCTACCAGGTCCTGGATTTGCGCGACACCCACGCACATGACTGAATCCGCCCCTCCCCAGTAGATCTTGACTGTTCCATCATCCTCAGGCACGGCTCCACAGGTGAACACCACGTTGCTCACGTATCCAGTGATTTCCCAGGGGTCCTCCGGTTGAAGAATCCATTCATCTGATATTCCAATGATGCGAGCCGGATCTTCCAGATCGTGTAGAACCACCCCCAGCCGGTAGACCGATCCACTCATAGTAGGAAAAACGCCATGGTAGATATTCAGCCATCCACGCTCGGTTCGAAATGGTGTGGCGCCGGGGCCAATTTTCATCTCATCCCAGTGATAGACACCGGGCTTGATCAGAAGCTCTGAATCACCCCAGTGAATCAGGTCCGGGGAATAGGAAATCCACATTGACCACGGGGAAATCTTGGAGTGGGGACGATCCAATCGTACGTATCGGTCATCAAACTTTTGAGGGAAAATGACAATATTTCTATGATCTGCTTGAGTAATCAACGAGACCCGGTCCACTTTTTTAAAATCGGACGTCCGAGCCAACCCAATTCTAACGCCATGCCTCGAATAGCCACTGTAGGTGATGTAATAAGTATCTCCCAGTTTACATACCCGCGGGTCTTCTACCCCGAATTCCTCATAGATTGAGAATACTCCATTTTTCTCGGGTACAATGAATGGTTCCGGACGAACATCAAAGTGGAATCCATCCTCACTTTCCGCTATCCCGATTATGGATCGTCCATTACGTCGGTGTGAACGGAACAGCATAATATACTGTCCCGCGTGTTTTACAACCGCAGCATTATGAACCGTCTCCACCGGATACGGCACGTCCTTTTTTGTTAGAATAGGATTCCCCTCGTAACGTTTTACGAGTGGCTCCATCAGATCTTCTGCCGGGTCACTGGGATTCCCCTTCATATCGGACCGATATTTAATCTTGTTTGATCCCGTTTGTTGATTCACGAACTACCAGCTCCGTATTAATGATTCTGCTCTGCAAACCGCTCAAAGGATGATCCAGCAGGTCGAAGATTAACCGCACTGCTTGAATACCCATCTCAAGCTTGGGCACGTGCACTGTTGTAAGCGATGGATCCGTATCACGGGCATACGCAATATCATCAAAACCAACCACGGCAATATCCTGAGGAATACTGATCTGGCGTTGTTTGAGTGCCTGGAGACAGCCGATTGCGGTTGTATCGTTGGCACACACCACTGCATCTATCTTGACATTGTTGTCCAGCAACTCGCAGATACCATCAAATCCTATCTGGGTTGTTATCTCTTGCTGGACCAGGTAGTGAATCGACTTGTTGTTGGCGACTTCATCAAGCCCGGAAGACAGCAATGCCGCCTGATACCCCCTGAAGCGCTCTTGTATGGAGGAGTGGTTGAACGAGCCGCCGACAAACGCGATCTGTTTATGACCGTTATCAAGAAGATGATTTACTGCAACGTGAGCCCCGTCAAAATTCTCAATTAGAACGAGATTGGACTTAATAGCAGGATGTCGATAATCAACAAGCACGTAGGGCAATTTGAGTTCCTGAACATATTCGATCAGTTCGTTGGGTACGCTGCCCGCGATTATGACAGCATCCACGTCACCGCTCTTCAGGAAACGTGGAGCATCTTTAGGTGGCTGAAACCCTTCGTCTGCCGTAGTAAGCAGAATATAGTAATCACGCTTGCGCGCCTCCAATTCAGCCCCTAAAAGCACTCTGCTGTAGAACATCTCTGTACTTGATAAGTGGATGTCTGAGAGGATGAAGCCGATATTCCCGGTACGTCCCGAGGCCAGATTGCGCGCGCTTTGTTTCGGGTGGTAATTATGCTTGGCAATGACCTTTTCAACCTTGACGCGTGTCTTGGCGCTCACATAACCACGCTTCGAATGTACTAACGATACGGTCGAAACCGATACTCCTGCCATCCGGGCAATGTCTTTGATTGTTATCCTTGACACCTGTATTAGTAGCCGTAAATTTGTTCCAGGGGTATCGAAACGTTTCGATAATACATATTGTTAACCGGTTTGTCAAGTACAAATTACTTGATGGCCGGTTGTTTTGCTTGCGCCGGGTATACCCGACTATTCAGGCTGGTTGGTTCCTGTAACGTTTCGAAAAAAGCTAGTTGCCGGAAAACCGGTAGAGATAATTATAGTGCAGGGCAGCTATCGCCTCGATGGTGGACTCAGCGCCACTGTTCCGGTTGACTTTGGGAGGCCCATCGATGCCGTCGAAGCATCTGCCTGTCTCAGGGTCATACATTTGAATCTGCGCCCGATTAGCGCCACTGAACCACTCTGATATTTGGTCAGCCAGTTCGCGATACTCCAGATTGCCCGTGATATCCGCCAGTCGGGCGATGCCCTTAAAGGACGATCCGATACCGTAGGCAATTTGTGGAAAATCCACATAGGTGAATTTCTCTCACAACGCTCTCTAATCGGGAACCTCACTATCACCTCCGTTTTTTTGCACCAGTTGCCAGAGTGTGCTGAGAGGGATGGCCCCTCGAGATGGATGTGGAGTTCAACCTTTGGAATCAGATCAAGCCAATCAGCTGCAATCTTTTGATTGAAATCAGACATAATTATCTGGACACTGTCGCCCTCCATAGCCTGCAAGACTAATTAGAGGATAATTTAAGATAGACCCCAACACTTCATAAGGAGTTTTTACCAAAGGCTCCATGGACAGCTGGATGCGTAACATAATCATGCCTTCGGGATCATTAGAGACTATTTCAGCAGCAGCACCCGACCCAAAGCGTCGGGGACTACTCTGATGGTTACTTCAGCAGAAGCATCTTCCGGGTTCTGACAGACTTTTCACCCTGGAATACTGAGAAGTAGATACCTGATGCAAGGTTAACACCTCTTCTATCACGGCCGTTCCAGATCACCTCATGATAGCCCAGATCCTGCCAGCCTTCGTAGAGGGTGGCTACCTCCCGGCCAAGCAGATCGTAGACTTTCAGCGACATGAGCGCAGGCCGCGGCAGGGCGTATTCGATGGTGGTATTGGGATTGAAGGGGTTGGGATAGTTCTGCGCCAGTGCGAACTCGGTTGGCAGGGTGGCGAGAATCTCTGCTGTTTGCTTGGCCACATAACCAGGCGTGCCCGCAATGACAGTCATCTGATGGGGGAACTGTTCATTGCGCCGCTGCACGACGTACGGTTCAAAAGTGCTCGTAAGGTCCAGCGTCTCACGATTTATATGATCAAGTAGAACGATACTCAGATCAGAGGGCAATGTGCCTTCGATTTCTGGTATAATGTGAGCCGCACCGGGATCGCCGCTGCTAGTAATAGCCATGGGCCAGGTACCATTGAACACCTCAGTCGACCTGATGTCGGAACTGTATTTTCCACTGTGCTCCGGTTGGCCGAAATAGATTGAGATATACCCGTCCATATAAGGCATTTCAGGATGATCGTATGAATCAATTTCCTCCGTAGCGCCTGCCAGCCGGCCAAGGTAATTGCCGGCATCCATATACTTGCGGCCCTCAACTGCCAACCTCAGGCGCCAGCCATCCAGTTGACGAGCACCTTTAGCCAACTGTTGTGGATTGTCGTTCGGGGCCAGGTCAAGCTGCTGAGGGTCCTCGGTAATGTTATAAACGATATAACCGCCCCAGGGCTGCAGGCTGTCCAGCTCAGCTTCAATCGACCACCCCTCCTGGCCCCCTGATCCAAAGGCACCGTAGGTAAAGGGTCCGTAAAACTTGCTGGTATCCACCTGCACGGCGATGGGGAAGGTGAAGGGCGATGAGATGAAGTGCCACTGCTTCGGTTGTAGTGTGAAGCTGTAGCCGTCCAGGTCAGCCGACTTGCCCGACCCGAGTTT
This sequence comes from Fidelibacterota bacterium, assembly GCA_030640955.1. GTDB lineage: Bacteria > Fidelibacterota > Marinisomatia > SCGC-AAA003-L08 > TS1B11 > DAOWIJ01. Next base: position 7,964 of record DAOWIJ010000081.1, on the reverse strand, counting down.
AATCTCCTTACTGCTGCCCATGATCTGCTTGAACCAGTAGCTCTCACCCAGCACAAAATCACCGGTCTCCTCGTAACTGTCCTGATCAGTCCCCGCATACCGGAACAGCTTCCAGGCATTATCGGCTGATGCCTCGCCCAGATCGTCCTGGATGGTGAGTTCCACCGAGGTCTGATCCAGCACCGCCGGCAGTGAGATCAGACGCCAGGCGTCATGGGGGAGGCCTTGTGCAAAGGCGCTGCCAGACACCGAGGTGGTCAGCGTATTTTCCGTGAATCCGACCTGGATGCCAAAAGTATCAGAATAACTCACCTGGCCCAGGTCATCTTCTGCCCGGATGAAGTATTGTAGGCCCGTATGGGTCACGGACGAAGTGGGAATGCTGGCGCTGCTGGGCACGCCGGTCATGGCGATGCTGCTGAAATTCTGATCTTCTCCCATTTTGTGGTATAGCATTGTGCTGCTGATTTCGCTCTCATCCAGCACTGTTGCTGAGATAACCACCGCCTGACCAGCCTGCGGTGTACCCGCATGCCCGATGTCTGCGATACTGGGCGCCAGGACGTCCCTGAAGGGATTTTCCTTCGGATCGCCGATGATGGTCCACTGGCTGAAGGCAGTCAGGTTGGTGGCGGTGATGGTCTGGTTCACAGTATCGATCACCAGATTGGCCAGCTCAATGAGTTGCCAGGGAACCTCGGCGCCGGCAAAGCCCGCCCGGCGGCCCAGGCGCAGCTGGCTGGCATTATAGATACCGATCAGCGAACTGTAATCAAAACTGACATCCGCGGTAAATCCGCCGGAAATAGCGGCCACGATCTCCCAGTACAGATTGGCTACTGCGAAAGTATCAATCAGGCCATCGGGATCAATGACTGATGATAACAGGGAATCGTACGGCGGTGCTACGGCAGCTGACTGAGCGCTGATGGCGCCGCCGTTCGGGGCATTGAAATCCAGGACGATGCCAAGGGGATTACCACCCTCATCTACCATTGCAAAGGGATCGGAATTTCCGGCAGGCACCACGGCATTACCCTGGGCCACCGAGCCGCTTTCCAGAATTGCCAGCAGTACTTCCACCGTGTCGGTAGATAGATGCGTGCCAGGCGCTCCCGAAGCCCATGATGTGATATAGATTTCACCTTCGTAAGAGTCTAATTCAAGATTGGCAGACTCTTTGATCGACACGGGCAGGTTGGTCGATGAATACTCATCAATTTGTCCGGTAGAGTGATCAAGCTCCAGCCATTCGTAGCTGAGATACATGGCATCGACAGCGACATCGTAAGCCAGGGGCCAGTTACCGTCGTTATTCAACTGCAGGAGGAATGATAGGGTGTCCCCCTGCTCAAGAGAGATGGCGGCAGCCGTTCGCGACAGATTGGCAACAGGGGCAACACTATAGGCCTGTAGGGCGCTGGTGTCTTGGACGAGGTCCGGATCGTTTGAATAAATGATCAGTTGCCCCTCATACAATCCTGTATCCGGCGGAGCAGCCATGATCAAGAGATCGGCGCCGGCTCCGGGATTGATAGTCAGTGGTTCACTCGGAGTAGGTGGATTATCGATGCCCACTAAAGCAAATACCGCGCTGCTCAGGTTCAGTGCCGTGATATCAAGGGTATCATTACCCATATTACTCAATGTCAGAATCTTCGTCGTATCGTAGGTGCTGAATACCGCCCCGAAGTCAACGATATCAGCGCTGATGGCCAGCGCAGGTTTGGTGCCTTCACCGCTTACCCGCACCGCTACCTGCCCCGAATCGGGATCGTTGTTGATGATCTCGATTAGCTCATCATAGAAATCGGCCGTATCCGGCGTGAATGTCACCACCACCTGCCGGTTTTGGGTGGGCGGCACTACAACTGAGGACGGTTCCACGACAATCTGCGGCGCTGACCGGAACTCTGACACCAGCAGCGTATCGGCGCCAGCATTGCTGATACCGATTTCCAGCGTCCGCGAGCTGTCGCGCGGGACCCTGCCAAAGTCCAGCAGCCGGGTCGATAAAACTATGGTCGGCCACTGCGGAATAACGTCGATAACTACAGTCTGCGTGCCGGTTAGTTCCCCATCGAAGGCGATAGCCGAGAAGCTGGTATCAGCCGCGCCCTCGGGCGGGATACCAAAGACGCTATCCTCGTTGGCGTTGACCATCAGCCACACCGGGCGATTATTGAATATCCAGGTTATGGTTGAGTCTTCCGGGTCTGTGGCGGTGGCATAATAGACAAAGTAATCTTTCTCAACCACGGTCACTGAATCAGTTGACGTGATCACCGGCGGGTCATTCACCGGCATCACGGTCACGCTTACTACCAGCGTGTCGAAGGCCTCACCATCGGAAGCAATCGCTCGGAAAGTGGTATCCACCGCACCTTCCAGGGGAGTGCCCGTAACGCTATCAGCTGGGGCCTGCCAGGTCAGCCAGCTAGGGAGCAGGTCAAAGCAGGGTTCGATTGGCGCACCGCTGGGATCATCGGCTGTCAGGTGGTAGATAAACAGCGAATCTTCCGTGGCTACAACGAGCGAGTCCGAGGTGATATCCGGCGGCAGGTTGTAAGGTGACGCGTAAACCTCTGCCGAAGTACCGCTCCGGTTGCCGGCCGTATCCACCGCTGATACGACGAAATAGTACGTCAGGCTGGAGCTCAGGCCGGTGGCGGTAAAGGCAGTGTCAACGGTGTTGGCTACCAGGGCGCCGGTAGTGTCAAAGCCGGTGACAGTATCCTGGTAGACCAGGTAGTGATCCAGGTCCACCTCCGTATTGGCTGACCAATTGAGGGTGATGGACTGATCGCCGGGTGTGGCAGCCAGGCCCGTGGGTACTGCCGGCGGCGGCCAGCTGCCCAGCCGGTACAGGGAGTCGGTTTCGGTGGCGGTAAGAGCACGGTTGAAGATGCGGATGTCGTCTATTGTACCATTGAAGTACATTCCATCTGCATCACCATTCCTACCGATGGAAGTGATTTCAGACCGGGTGTCAGATGGACCAGTTGAGGGATCAATATCTTGATTCTTCACTCCATCGACATACATTTCCATCCCTGTCGAGCCATTGAGCACGCACACCACATTATGCCATTCTCTCGCATGCCAGGCTGCGCTATCAGACCGTATGTCATAGTCTTGTGCGTCAATTCTTCTTGAAAAGTGTATACTACCGAGACCCACAGCTGGAGCGTTAGTAAGCACTATGCCAAATTCACCACTCTCACCCAGTGTGTTACGACGGATCAGTGATTGAGAGTAGACAATAGATGATGAATCAATAGTGGTAGTCGGTGTGAACCATACAGATATGGATCTGACTCCGTTACCCGCGTAGGGTCCAATATCGATATAATCATCCACCCCATCGAAACCGTAGGCGCAGTTGGTGTTGCCGAACCGGTCCGCCGCCACCAGCGCCCCGTATACCGTCCCATCGTTGCTGTTTGCTGACTCATCGTTGGCGTTGCCGTTAAAAGGATACCAGGCAACCAGGCCAACCGGTGCGGCGCTTACAGCTACGGTAGTGTCGCTGATGTTCCCTGCCGTATCCACGGCGGCAAGCCAGTAGTAATAGGTACTACCGTTGTCCAGGTTTTGGTCCAGGTAGGAGGTAGTCGTTTTACCCGCCGTATAGATACTGTTAGCGGTGGTGGAATCCCGCACCGTGTGGCGGTAGACCACGAAGGAGTCCATATCCGCGTCGGTGGTGTTGGGGTCCCAGGTGAGCTGCATTTGCCGGTCGCCGGGCGCGGCCGCCAGGCCGGTGGGAGCAGCCGGAGCGATGTAGTCCCCCGGTACGGCGCTGGTCATTGTCCAAGCGCTTGCATTACCAGCCGAATCGGTGGCGCTCACCCAGTACCAGTAAGTGGAGTCATTAAGCACCGTATTATCAGAGTAGGTGCTGGTGAACAAGTCCGTGGCGATGGAGAGGGCCGTAAGTGTATTGTTGTCTGTGTTGCGGTAGACGGTATAGTAGTCCAGGTCACCCTCGGTGTTGTCGTCCCAGTCCAGGGCTACCAGCTCGTAGGAGACAGCTGCAGTCAGGGTGGTTGGCGCCGCCGGGGGCGTAATATCCGGTGCTGCCCAGGAATGTTCATAGGCCCCAATATCGGGACTGCTTGCGGGGGGATCGGGACGAACGTTCTCGTCCATATCAGTAGTGATGGACACATCGGTGCCCGCCCCAATGGCCAGAGAGTTGCCCGACAAATGGTAGTCGTCGTTAGGTGCATCCACCCACTTGGGATCGGCAGAGATGGAGTTGGCATCTGTTGAACTTGCCGCCTGCCATGCAGCCAGATCGGACTGATCGACGCTACCCCAGTAAGCCAGGTTCGCCCCGGTCGCATAGAGGTCGTTGTAATCTGAAACGAAACCCGAGGGGACAGTACTGACACTATAGGTATAGCCGCCACCGGTATTTGAAAAAATGTTATTGCGCACGTCTATATTCAAGCCACCGCCAATAGCGATAGCACTGCGAGTTGCACCGGAATTGGCCTGGTGTACACTGTTGTGATAGATATGCTGTTCTTGGTAGTTGCTCACGCTAATACCGGTTGATGTACCGCTCCCACCCAAATGGATGACGTTATTTGCAGTCAGCCCCGGGGCAATCACAGGTGTGCCGGTGCAGGAGGAGAGGCTAATCCCCGTACCCCCACCGACACCGTCGATATAATTATGCTTGATCTCTATCGCGCCGGTGCAACCAACGAGGCTCATACCTTGGAATGTGTACCTTGAACCGGTCATGGTATTCCAGCCTATCATCGGGGCAACGTAATACCTTAGATATACGGCCGCGCGCGATGGATCCGTGAAGATGTTACTCTTAATGATCAGGCCGGTTGGACTGTCGGCTGCATATATATACACGCCGTAATTGTTCTGCACGAAGGTATTGCCATCAATAACGGTGTTGTCGCCCGAAACATCGTATCCGTAAATGGTGGCCCGATACTCCGATGTGTCGGTGCTCGTGGATGCTGAGCCTACCAGTGTGTTGCCCACGATGTTGATATTGTGCGAATGGCCTACAAGCTTGATGACACGGGCGTATGTATAGTCCAGCGCACCTAGTGTGAGATCTTTGAATGTGATGTAGTCGGCGCTGTCGATCTTGACCACCCAGTTGTCGAAGACGCCCACGGCATTGTATACAAGTGTAGCATCGCCTGTATTGGCCGTGTCGGCCATGAACACGATGGTGTCGGTGGCGCTCACGCCGGCAATGGGCGGTATGGTCACCTGCTCGGTGAAGGTCTCGTCGTTCACCAGGAAGGTCACCGGCCCCGCTATGCCATACTTCTTCAACGTATCCACTGCCGCGTTGAAGGTGGCGAAATCATCCCCCGTACCGATGGTGTAGGTGCCGGAGATTATTAAAGTCGGTGCGCCGCTCACTTCGTTAGAATAATTACTTTCATTGCCAGTGCTGTCTAGCGCCGTAATGCGGTAGTAGTAGGTCGTGCCGTTGCTCAAGCCGGTATCGGTAAAGGCGGTGGCCGGCGGCGCACCAACCACGCTATCAACTAGGGTTGTGGACGGTGTGGTTATGTCGCGGTAGATGCGGTATTTGGCCACATCACCATCGCCAGGGGCCGTCCAGGTGAGGGTGATCTGCTGGTTGCCGGGAGTGGCGGTGAGGTTGGTGGGGGGGGCCGGTGAGGTAGTATCCGGCAGCGTAGTAAAGCTACGGATACTTGAATAGGCGCTCGTCCCGCCGCTGTTTTTCGCGCTGACGTGCCAGTAGTAAGTCGTACCGTCTGCCAGGGGGCCTACTTGCACGGAGGTAGCGGTGATGGTTGAATCATCGAAGACGGTGGTGTTGATGGCAGGATCAGTAGAAACCTGGAGGCGATAGGTGGCCGCGTCAAGGGAAGCGCTCCAGCTCAGCGATAGTGTAAGATCCTGGTCGATGGCTCCATCCGTAGGGGACAGCAGGGTCGGCACTGGCGGCGCTGAGTGGTAATAAGGAATCTCTAGCTTATAGATCTTGAAGCGACCACTGGAGGAGTACCACAGGTAGCGCCCGTCCCAGGCGATCGAGGCGCGCCCGGAAGAAGCCAGGCCCACGCTGCTGAGGCTCTGGGAATAGTGTCGTGCCCCTGTCGGGGTGTACCTGTTGATGTGGTTTCCTTCGCCGATCAGCAGATAGCGGCCGTCGTAGTCCAGGGCCTCCGGGCGGGCGGAAGTGATGTCTACCCCGAAGTATAGCAGTATCGTGCCGTCGCGGGCATGCTTGCAGACGAGGCTGGAATTGTAATCGGCGACCCAGAAATAGCGGCCGTCCCAGGTCATGCCGCTGAGAGCCCAGTGCCCCACCGACAGCTGTTCGACCACCGCGCCCGTTGTGTCTATCGCTCGTAGTATGGAGCCGTTGTGGAGCCAGAGCACCTGCCCGTCCCAGGAGATGTCACTGACGGACATGGTAGAGGTGAAGGAACTCAGGACCGTCCCATTGGTATCCAGCCGGTAGACATTCTCAAGATTGTCGATCATCCATAGGGCTTCGCCGTCCCAGGCTAGGCCGGTGGGGCTGCTACCGGGGACATCGAACGAATCAATAATGGCGACTTGCTGAACGTCAGGCGGCAAGAAGGTGGTAAAGGACCATATTTCGGAATAGTCACTCATGCCGGAACTATTCGCGGCCAGGACGCGCCAGTAGAAGGTACGGTTGTTGGTCAGGGGACCCACCTGGCGGGCAGTTGCACTGATGGAGTCCGTATCAAAGACGAGCGTGCTGAACGCCGCACTGGTGGCAACCTGCAGCTGGTAGGTTTCCGCACCAGTGGCGGGGTTCCAGGTTAGAGTGGGGCGTGGATTGAGGCCGGTGGCGCTATCGGCGGGGGTGGCCAGCGCAGGAGACCCGGGTGGTTCGGGCACCGGCGTTCCGCTCACCTCGGCGCTGGCGGCACCCTGGTTGCCGGCGCTGTCCACTGCTGTAACCACGAACCAATAAGTGGAACCGTTGGTCAGGCTGGTGATGGTGGCGGTGATATCAGGCTTATTTACCTGGGCCACCGAAGCCCCGGTAGTGTCGAAACCGCTGACGATGCCTTGGTATACGACGTAATGACTCAGGTCCGGCTCGCTGTTGGGATCCCAAGTGAGGCTTACCTGTCCATCGCCGGGTGTGGCGGTGAGGCCAGTGGGGGCTGCTGGGGGCGTTACGTCGTTAATGTTCAACAGTACAGAGATATTGTCGGAGTCCCAGTTCGCTGTGACCAGGTCCAGATCCCCGTCACCATCCAGGTCGGCGGCGTACACGGACCAGGGACCATCGCCGGCGGCATAGGTCGTCTGGTCCGCAAATGTCCCGTCCCCGCTGCCCAGCAGCACCAAGACATTGTCGGACTCATGGTTTGCCGTGGCCAGGTCAAGGTCCCCGTCACCGTCCAGATCGGCGGCATACACGGATATGGGATCATTGCCTGCGGCATAGGTCGTCTGGTCCGCAAAGGTCCCGTCCCCGCTGCCCAACAGCACCGAAACATTGTCGGAAACTCGATTTGCCATGGCCAGGTCCAGGTCCCCGTCACCGTCCAGATCGGCGGCATACACGGACTCGGGATAACTGCCGGCGGCATATTTCGTTGGGGCCGCAAAGGTCCCGTCCCCGCTGCCCAGTAGCACCCAGAAATCGAAGGAATTAGTATTTGCCGTGGCCAGGTCCAGGTCCCCGTCCCCGTCCAGATCGGCGGCATACACGGACACGGGATCATTGCCTGCGGCATAGGACGTCTGGGCCGCAAAGGTTCCGTCACCGCTGCCCAGCAGTACCGAGACACTGTCGGACCAATAATTTGCCGTGGCCAGGTCCAGGTCCCCGTCACCGTCCAGATCCGCGGCATACACGGACTCTGGATTACTGCCGGCGGCATATTTCGTTGGGGCCGCAAAGGTCCCGTCCCCGCTGCCCAGCAGTACCCAGAAATCGAATGAATTAGTATTTGCCG
>DAOWIJ010000205.1 GCA_030640955.1 Fidelibacterota bacterium | reverse complement strand
GTTCCTTGAATAAAGGGTACTTTATGGTAAGTGGTGCATCTTAAGATAAGGGCAATATTAGTCAAGCGGAGCTCTCTCGTGGACTAGAAAAACGGTTGGAATTCCAAAATGAAAGATAAGGGTAAGAAGCTTGAGTCACTGGTGAAGGCCGTTGAAGAGATATTTCTACCTGCCGGGTTCCAGGTGACACAAAGAAAAAGGGTCTTCAATAAAAAAGGAACCCAACTTGCAGAGTTTGACCTTGATATAAGAAGGATGGTTGGGTCGAAAGAGTATCGATGGTTAATAGAGTGCAGAGATAGACCTAGCGGAGGGCCAGCTCCGTCTAGCTGGATTGAACAATTAGTTGGGCGACGCGGTAGATTCTCATTTGACAAGGTTACGGCAGTATCAACAACCGGATTCTCTGCGTCAGCGACCGAATATGCTACAAGAGAAGGGATTGAACTTAAAACAGTAGAGAGTATCACAGTTCAGGGGACACTCAATTGGCTATCAAATGAATGTTTAATAGTCACCTATACTCGCGCGAAGAAATTCGGAGTTTTAGTACCCACTTCGATTGGAATTGAGCGTTACCAGGCAATGGGGGCCATTTTAAAAGCCGCATCATTTGATGATAAGGTGTTTTACCACCCACATGACAAGGTTTCATATAGCCTTAACTACTTATTTAGCTGGTACTGCAAGAAGAGACCTGGACTTGTTTCGGGAATGAAACTCAATTCCGAACAAAAGATAGTGAATGCAATCATCCGTACCCCGTCGGGTGTATCAAACATGCAAGTAATTACCGATAACGGCTCGGCCGAAATTGCAGAAATCCATGTTACCGGGGAACTCTATCTATATATCAGGGAAATTCTTGCTTCCAAGATTCAAAACTATCTTGCGCAGGATGGTTCAATCCTGTCTGAATCGTTCACTGATACATTGGAATTTAATGTAGGGGATCAAGTTAAAGAGATCGATGTTGGATTTCACCGAATAACGCTGGATGGAGAACCGACGGTGGTACGGAAAGTAGACCCAAAAGAATGAGGTAAGCTACGAAATGAAAAGGCCTACAGCTTCCCCAGCGCCCTTCGGCAAGCTCAGGACAGCGCCTGCTCCAGATCGGCTTCCAGGTCGGCCAGGTTCTCGATACCCACGGATAGCCGCAGCAGCCCATCGGTGAGCCCAAAAGCTTCCCGGCTCTTCCTGGGCACCGAGGCGTGGGTCATGGTGGCGGGATGGTTCACCAGGCTTTCCACGCCGCCCAGGCTCTCGGCCAGGGTGAAAACTTCCAGGCTGTTAGCAACGGCGCGGGCCTTATCCAGGGAGCCGGTTTCAAAGCTGATCATGCCGCCGAAGGCCGGTTCATCGGCCGGCGTGCGCTGCTGCCGGAGGGCCAGGTCGTGCTGGGGATGGCTCGCCAGACCGGGGAAATAGACCTGGGGTACCTTGGGATGCTTTTCGAGTAAATCGGCCAGCCGGGCCGCGTTGCGGTTGTGGGCCGCCATGCGCACCGCCAGTGTCTTCACCGACCGCAGCGTGAGCCAACAATCGAAGGGCGAAGGCACCGCGCCCAGCGATTTCTGGATGAAGGCGATGTCTGCGGCCAATGCGCTATCATTGGTGATAACCACGCCGCCGATGATGTCGCTGTGCCCGCAGATGTACTTGGTGGTGCTGTGATAGACCACGTCGGCGCCCAGTTCCAGGGGCCGCTGGCAATAGGGCGTCATGAAGGTGTTGTCCACCACCAGGATCAACCCCCGCTCGTGGGCCAGATCGACGAAGGCGGCAATATCGGTGAGAGACATCATGGGATTGGTGGGCGTCTCGATAATAATGGCCCGGCTTTCCGGCCGGATGGCTGCCAGCGCCGCGTCGGGAGTGGTGGTATCCACCCAATCGGCCTCCAGACCGAAACGGTTCATCACCTGGGTAAAGGCCCGGTAGGTGCCGCCGTAGACGTTTTCCGAGATGATGAAATGGTCACCCGATTTATAGTGGGTAAGCAAGGCCGTAAGGGCCGCCATGCCCGACGAAAAGGCGATGCCGTGTGCGCCGCCTTCCAGCGATGCCAGGTTTTCCTCCAGCATCCGGCGGGTGGGATTGGCCGCCCGGCTGTAGTCGAAGCCTTTGTGGACGCCTATGTCGTCCTGGGCGTAGGTGGTGGTCTGGTAGATTGGCGGAATGACCGCGCCGGTGGCGGGATCAGGCTCCTGCCCGGTATGAATTGCCCTGGTGGCGAACCCTTTTTCTACGCTCCGTGGCATTTCTTGTATTTCTTTCCACTGCCGCAGGGACAAGGATCGTTCCGGCCT
>DAOWIJ010000210.1 GCA_030640955.1 Fidelibacterota bacterium | reverse complement strand
GCTCAACCACAACCCTGGCGACGGTTATCTGGTCGCGACCGTAGACCTGAACACCCAATTCCCGCTCAACAGCTTCGGCTGCCTTGGCCACCTGTTCATGGTCCAACCGGCCACCTGTGGCGCTGCTTAATCTAATATCAACACCGGTATATCTGGGGAGATAAGCTGCCCGGATATGTTCATGTTTGGCCAGTATGGGTTCGACCTGCTGGGCCAGAACGCTCTCGATTATGCCCACCGTCCGCAGGGTGATCCAGGCCGGCCTCGCTTGCAGCTCAAAGGCGGGCAGGATCGATTCCGTGGCAATGGCCTGCATCTCACGGGGTACTCCGGGCAGGACGTAAAACCGGGTGCGCTCTGATTGAAATTCCAGTCCAAGGGCCGATCCTACCGGATTGCTCATTACGCGGGCCTTAGTGGGGATCTCCGCCTGTGATCGGTTATTTTCCGATAATTCCAGGCCCCGTGAGGCAAACCTTCGTTTCAGTTCATTCCAATACTGCTCATCGAACGATAGTCCGCTTTCAAAATAATCGCAAAAGGCCTTTTTTGTCAGGTCCTCCGTGGTCGGACCCAGACCACCCGTAGACAGGACCATATCATCACGGCCGTCCCCATTCGACAGTATTTCCATAATGGCGTCATGGTTATCACCGACAGTGGTAATGCGGGTAACTGCAACGCCGCGCTTAAGCAGCTCCTGTGCCAGCCACGAAGCATTGGTATCCCTGGTGAACCCCCCGGTCAACTCATCGCCTATGGTAAGAATCGCTGCCTTCACAACCAGGCATAGCCCATTTTCAATAGGACCAGGGTTATCAGACCGGCCAAGAGATCGTCCAGCATCACGCCATACCCCGAGGGAGCTTCCTCCGCTTTGCTGATGGGCCAGGGCTTCCAGATATCAAACAGGCGGAACAGGAGAAAAGCGGCTGCGAAGTAGATCGGCTCTTTCGGTGCTGCCAACAGAGCCACCCACATTCCGGCTACTTCGTCAACGACTACGATTGCGGGATCGTTCTGGCCGGTGCTGTTAATCATTACCGAAGCGGCCCATGTCCCCGCCACAATGGCGATTAACAGTAAGGTTATCTGCAAGGTGGGGCCCGCCGGCAAAAGAAACCACCAGACCGCCGCCCCAGCCAGCGATCCCCAGGTACCGGGCGCCAGCGGCAGATACCCCACCAGACCGAATGTTCCCAGTATTTTAGCGAGTGTCTTGATGATCACTAAAAATATTCAGGAACCGGATCTTACCAGCGCCAGAATGGACTTTCGGTTCCCGTACAGGTAGTCCAGGCCCGTATATACTGTAACCAGCACGGTTATAATCATTAATACCAGGATAACGTTCAGCTGTTCAACGGGATTAGTGAACCATAGCACGTGGAAAGCCTTGAGACTCAGATACATGAGTATGAAGGTAATAGAAGTTATCTGCAGGGCCGTTTTGCTTTTGGCCTGCTTGCTGGTCGCCATGGGCATATCTTTGTATTCCAGCAGGAAGCGGACGGCCGTGATGATTATATCCCGCAGGACGATTGCTACCACCATCCATAAATAGATCAGGTCCAGAGTTAAAAAACTGATGAAAGCGGACAGGACCAGGATCTTATCGGCCAGGGGATCCAGAATTTTTCCGGTCCTGGATTCTACACGGTAGCGACGGGCCAGTTTACCATCGTAAATATCGGTAATGCCGGCCGTTGTAAAAATCAGTAAAGCCCAGGCGTAACCCGGGCCATTGCCCCAGAACAGGAAATAAACAAACAAGGGAGTCAGTAAAATCCGCAGCGAGGTCAAGATGTTGGGAAAATGGTGCTTCAAAGTTCGACTCTCGAGTTATAGGCGCTGGCCAGAGTGGCTTCATCGGTAAACTCCAGGTTGGCGCCCATAGGTATTCCCCTGGCAAGGTGAGTTACCCGAACGGCATACGGCTCGGCCAGTTTGGCTATGTGCAGTGCAGTCGTATCTCCCTCGATGCTTGGATGGGTGGCAATAATCAATTCATCAATCTCCGGCAATCTCTTGATCAAATCATCAATATTCAGATCATCAGGAGTTACCCCATCGAGAGGTGAAATAACGCCGCCCAGCACATGGTAATGGCCACGATAATCCCCCATCCGCTCGAAGATCATCAAATCTACTATTTTCTCCACGACACACAGGGTGTTGGGATCACGCCTGGTATCCAGGCATATCTCGCACATTTCACGTTCGGCGATATTGTGGCAGGTCGGGCATTCGTGCAGGTTGCTTTTCAGGTCCATGAGCGCCGTAGAAAGCTCGGCCACCGCGGTCTGCGAGGCGTCCAGCAGGTGCAGCGCAAGCCGCTGGGCCGTCTTCCGTCCAATGCCGGGGAATTTAGCAAATTCACTGACAACCTTGGCAAGTGATCTGGGGAGATTATCCATCAAATGCCCGGAATATTCAGTCCGTCAGCCAGACCACCGGTAATCCTTTTCATGCGGGATTGAGATTCCTCCCGCGACTTCTCCGTAGCCTGCCGGATGGCCGCCACTACCAAATCCTCCACCATTTCTATATCTTCAGTCAGTAGCTGCTGGTCAATTTTCACGCTGATTACATCCTGCTGCCCGTTGACCGTGGCGGCTACCATACCCCCGCCGGCCTGGCCTTCAATTCTGAGGGCCGACAGCTCACCCTGCAGGGCTTCCAGCTTCTCCTGGACCTCCTTCGCCTGTTGCACCAGGCCGGCCATCCCGGATAGTTTTGGGAAAAGTGTCATGTTCAGTACTCCTCACCCTTAAAGGTGTCGATTAATTCTTCAAGTAAGGCGCTATGCTCGGTTTTCTTAGTTATATGCTCCACACGCGAACCGGTTTCAGGAATTGTCAGCAAGACTGAAATCCGGTGCCCGGTGACTTTTTCAATAGCGGCCTCGATCAGATCCCGGCGTTCCCTGAGCATATTCAGATGAATGGGTTCGCTGTCAGGCAGATTGATTGTCAGGCGCGAGTCAATCAGTTCGGCGACCTGCGATCCTTCCAGTAAAGCGGCTGCATTGCGGCTGTTTTTCTCAACGGCGGTAATAATTTCCGTCCAGTGCTCATTAATCGCATCAATCGCTTGTGACTTGTGGGCGGGGCTGGTTCCTTCAGCCACTTGAACTGCCGTTGCGGCCTCAGTCGCTTCAAACTGAGTTGACTGCCCGCCATGAGAAGTATCGGTCTCCATGGCCGCGGCTGCCGGCGGACTGACTGTCTTTACAGGCTTATCAACCGGTGCAGGCTTGGGCGCTGGTTTGGGAGTATCAGCCATGCTTTGAAGGCTTTTTTTTTCCAGATTCTCCAAAAGGCCCTGTATCGATACGACGCGATCCAGTTCGACCATCTTCAGTAACTGGTGCTCCAGGAGGACCCGGGGTTGCTGGGAGTAGCGCAATCTTGCTACCGTGTCCAGCCCGATATTCTGCAGGGAGATCAAATCCGCGGTAGCCAGGTCTTCAGG
>DAOWIJ010000042.1 GCA_030640955.1 Fidelibacterota bacterium | reverse complement strand
GTCGCTTCGGTAGCCTCATCTTGAATGACTTTTTATTTCTCTTAATAAGCTCCCATCCCTGCGATTCAAGTTGCTTCCTTTCATTTGTTGTCTTGACAGCATCTATCGTATACTTTGATTTCCTCACGTTGATGTAGCGAGTAGAAAAAAACTGAGGATGTTCCTCATGGGTTATCAACTTCTCAAGATTAGTCATCATTATCTCTCTAGTAAATCGAACAAAACCGAAGTTTAATAATTAGTGATTATTAGTTCTGATACATTGTGCTTTATCGACTTGGACGAAACCCACCTACGGACATTCATATTGCGAATATTGTATTGCCTATATAGACTTCGAATTAAGGGAATATCGGCATTCGATAATAGAAATCGGCTACCAGCTCTGTCAATTTCTGATATTTTATTTGCAAGTTTTTGTTGGTCTGCAGACGAGAATCTATCTGGGGTATAATGCTGAAAGAAGCTCGTTCCGTTGAGAGGTGGATACGGGGGATCAAGATAAAAAAAGTCGCCTTGCTTGGCCTCTGATAGTATTTCAGTATAGCTTCCAGTCATCATCTGCGCTCTTGCCAGCAACTTGCTTAATTCAATAAGATGAGATTCTGTTGGAAGTGCTGGCGGTTCCTTATGGCCGTACGGCACATTAAATACTCCCTTAAGATTCACGCGAAATATTCCATTGAAACACGTCTTATTAAGATAAATAAACCTTGCTGCTTGCGCAGCACTGAAATGAGAATTATTGTATACCTCGCGCACCTTGTAGTAATAGCTTTCATTCGTCCTAGCAGCATGTTGCCGTACGTACATATAAACGAGTTTGGGCTTCTCCGCTACACATTTATAGCAATTCATCAAGTGGGCATTCAAATCAGAAATAATTGAATTTTCCGGTTGGACTGTCAGGAACAGAGACGCAGCTCCTAAAAATGGTTCCACATATCTTCTCTCAGCAATGTCATCGGGTAGGAAGTCGATGAGATATTGAACGATCTTGCTTTTACCCCCTGCCCAGCGGAGGATTGGCTTTATAGTAAGCGGCCTAGACATAGATGAGTGAAATATATCAAATTCTGTAGACGAATGATAGCCTCAATCTCTTTCCAGTTTTCTGGCTCTCAGACGAAAAACGGGTAGTGATCATGGAGTTGCCAGTTTTGTTTTCCCTTATGCAATACGCACGCACATAAACACCTTAAGTTCAGTAGGCTGCTGGAAGCCAAGTTGGCCGAATAAACTGACTATTTTGTCTGTCCTTGCGCTCGCGCAAACCGCTGGACCCTGCCACTATTTAGTCGTACTTTTATGGCCTATGCCACAACGCTGGAACCACCGCAGTATTCTTAAGATTGCATTCCTCTTTGGAATAGCGCCTCTACTGGCCCAGAACTGGTCCGCGCCCCTGCCACCGGCGCAGCCCTGGCACGGCGCCAGCGAAGCGCTGGTCGCGGACATGCACGATCCCTGGATTACACCAGCTGAGCAAACAGGATTGGAGAGCACCCCCACGTATGCCGAAACGGTAGCCTGGCTGCAGCGGCTGGCGGCGGCATCGCCTTATGTGCAGCTGGTATCTTTGGGCCGCAGCCCGGAACAGCGTGACATCTGGCTGGTTGTGGCTTCCAAGGAGGGCGGCCGCACAGCCGCTGAACTTACCAACGCTGGCAAACCGACCCTGTTGGTGCAGGGGGGCATCCACGCCGGGGAGATCGACGCCAAGGACGCCGGGCTGATGCTGCTGCGTGACATGACCGTGGGCGGCATGCACCCGGGATTACTTGACAGTGTCAATTTCCTGTTTGTGCCCATTCTCAGCGTGGATGGCCATGAGCGGCGGTCACCCTTCGGCCGTATCAACCAGCGCGGTCCCGAAGGTTCGGGATGGCGGACTACGGCCGGCAACCTCAATCTCAACCGGGACTACGCCAAGTTGGACGCCAGGGAAATGCGGCTCATGGTGCAGGCCCTGAATCAGTGGGACCCCGACCTGTATCTGGATATCCACGTCACCGATGGCATCGATTATCAGTACGACATCACCTTCGGCTTCGCTGGTGAGCAGGGCCTATCGCCTGAGGCCGGCAAGTGGCTGTCCCAGGTCCTGACACCGGCCGTGAACGCCGATTTGCGGGAAATGGGGCATATCCCCGGTCCACTCATCTTCCCCATCGATCGCCACGATCCCGCTAAAGGCTTGCTGGATTGGGTGGCCTCGCCCCGCTATTCCAACGGCTACGGCGACGCCCGGCACCTGCCCACGGTGTTGGTAGAGAACCACTCCCTCAAACCATATCGCCAGCGCGTATTGGGCACCTACATCCTGATTTCCGGCGCCCTGCGCAGTCTGGCGCGCCATGGTGAGTCCTTAAAGCGGGCCACCGCCACTGACCGTAACAGATCCCCCCAGCTTGTGCCCCTGGATTGGAGTCAAACCAAAGGCGCCTCACACACTATTGAATTTCTCGGCATAGGCTGGAAAACCTATTCCTCACGGGTCAGTGGCCGGAATGAAATACGCTGGACCGGCGACCCAATTACCTTAACCGTGCCGTTCAGAACATTCCACGAACCGGCCAACACTGTCGCCCGGCCCAAGGCGTACTGGATTCCGCCGGCCTGGGATGATGTGATCGAACGCCTGGCCATTCATGGCATCTACATGAACCGCATGGAAAAGGCCCAGCAGGTTGAAGTGGAAATGGTCCGCTTTACTACTTTTGTTCTGGATGACGAACCCTTTGAGGGGCGCGTGAGGGTCACGGCTGAGGGCGCAACCGAACGGCGGCGGCAGGTGTACCCGGCAGGTTCGGTGCGGATACCCACCGATCAGCCCCTGGGTGATCTGGCAATAGTGCTGCTGGAACCCAAGGCGCCCGATTCCTTTTTGCAGTGGGGCTTCTTCAACGAAATATTCCAACGGATTGAGTATGTCGAGGGCTATGTAATGGTGCCCCTGGCCCAGCGGATGATCGACAGTGACCCGTCCTTGAGGGCCGCCTTCAGAAAGAAGTTAAAGGCTGATCCCGAGTTTGCCTCCAGCCCCAAGGCGCGGCTCAAGTGGTTCTACGAAAAGACCCCCTACTACGATGATATTTACATGCTCTATCCCGTGGGCCGGGAGCGCTAACCTGCGCCGATCAGTACCCGGGCATGGCGGGATCGACTTCCCGGGACATCCCCCCGCCGGATTCAACACATCGGCCAAGCCCTGTTGTTACGGGGAACAATTAAGCGCGAATCACGGTATACTATTTACCGGAAATTGTTGTAAATCCGGTTCACCGGAACTAGATTAACGCAAGGTT
>DAOWIJ010000150.1 GCA_030640955.1 Fidelibacterota bacterium | reverse complement strand
CGTCCAGCCAGATATCTTCGTACTCCCGCATGTTGGGATTAAAGACGCGCAAGCTGATGAATTCGCTGGTGCCGTTGAAATCTTCCGTAGTCCAGATGGTCAGCTGTCCGGCGTCGCTGGAGTCCAGAGCTATGCGGTAATAGTCCAGGTCGTCTTCGGGATCTAATACGGGTCGTAGCAGCGAATTTGTGGTCACGGCATAGGGATTCCAGTCGTTGCAGCAGGCGCCATCAACCCACTCGTAGGGGTCCGCGGAAGTATCGCGCGTAAGCCATTCACCGTCCTCATTAAAGATGATGCTGTCGATGATGCCTGGGGATTTTTCTTCGCATCCGGCCAGGAGGATTATGGCCAGGATCATGGTTGATATGATGGCCCGTTGCTTCATTTGGTCGAGATGTGCAGGCCCGCTTCCAGGAACGGCCCATTGAAATTGACGCGGGGGGCCAGGAAGTTCTGCCGGTACCCGGCGTTTATCTTCAGCCAGCGTAACAGATTAACCTGCACGGCCACTTCCGCGAATAAGGCGGGGTTGCGTGTAACGGAGATACTTTCTCCGCCCAGCTCCCCAATCTGCAGCACGTAATAACCGGCGCCACCGCCAATTTGCGGCAGGAAAATACCGAACACCGGTAAAGGTGTATAGGCAATGCCGTAGGCGCCTCCCGCATGGCTCAATACCAGGTCGTCCCCGTTGTAATCCTGGTTGCCATAAGCCAGGTAAGTCAGTTTACGTGTGTCAGCATCCGGCAGGTTCATCTGCCAGGTGGCGAAGCTGCCTTCAATGCGGTAGATAAAGGGCACGCGGGTGATGCGCAGGCCAAAGCGGTAACTGCCATCAGGCTTGAGAGAACCATCATCCAGCTGGCCCTGGAACTCAGCGTTGGTCAACGACTGCATGGTCCAGTTGCCACCGTAAAAAGTGATGCCGTCGCTCATCCGCTTGGTAAACCGATTCCCGGTAAACAGGGAACTGAAAACACCCGTTACGGTCGCCTTGGACCGCCCTACCACTTTAATGACCAGGTTTTCAGACGACAGGGCAGGCAAGTCGTTCAGCACCTTCCAGAGGGCCGCTTTCCGGCCGGCGCCCCTGACTCGCGGTCCCACATCACCGGTAACGCTTTCGGCCTTGATGGGAAAGGAGTAGCCGCCATCCAGTGAGGCATATATATCGATACCGTAAATGCCGTTGCGCTCCGAATCCCGCAACGTATAGCTAATCTCAATCAGATTGCCGGGGCGCACCTCAAAATCAACCTGGGTTATGGATTGCGCCCATAGTGCGCTCATGCTGATAATTATGGCAAGTGCTTTTTTCATGGTCCGTGATATTGACCGGGTGTATCCAGCTTTGGTTGCCAGTAATATAGACTTAAAATGACAATCAGGACAGTATTATATCATTGTGTGATGTTGCTCACATAAATCAGGGACTATCGCAATACGGACAATTTCAAATGGCGCACCAGATTCCCAACCCGCAGCTCCACAACATAGGGACCGGAAGCAACCGGTTTTCCATCACGGTCACGTCCATCCCATTCAACAACGTAATGGCCGCCGTATTGAGCTTCTGATTTGAGCAGGCGCACTTTACGACCCATGGTATCATATATGGTTATAACAACGTTGGAATACTTTGGAATCGCATAATGAATCTTGGCACGCAGGCTCAGGGGATTGGGGTAGGCCGGGCCCAGGCTGAGGTTTAAATCGCCGTCAATGGGTATTAGCGGCGCCTGCAAGGATTCAATCATTATGGGCAGTGTGTCACTGACGGCGGCAGTCCCTTCCTGATCTCTGGCAATCACCGTCCAGAAGTAGATGCCGGTGGAGTCAAAGTAGCTACTCACCGATGAGACACTGCCTGCGGGTATTTCCTTAAGCACCAGTCCTCGGGATGCGTCCAGTAGCTGCCACGAATATGTGATTACATCGTCCGGATCATGATTTTTACTCGGATTCCAGCTGAAGCTGATCAGTGTATCGGGTCCCGCGAACGTAAGTCGATGGTCCCAATCAGGTACAAAAGGCGCTTTGATTGTAAAGGGGCCGGGTGGGTCGTCAACCGGTTCCACGGTCAGGGTAAAGACACCGTCGCCGGCCGCTCCATTGGGATCACTGGCTGTCAGCTTGACGCGCAATTCACCAAACCAATGTGGCGCCGGGGCAATCCGTGTCCTGGAGGTGGAGATCCGCTCGAATCGTACAGGCAGGGAGCCACCACCCGCAGCTGTAAAATGCAGGTCAAGATCACTGAAAGCATCATCGATATCTTTAACATAGGGCCGCCAGTCAACAACGGTGGGCACATCCTCCGTAAGTACCAGGTCCGGGAGGTGTGCCACCCGCGGTGTATCGTTCACTGCCAGTACGGTAACCTTTAGATCATTATAAACGGCAGCACTCTGGTCGGCAGAGTCCCGGGCGGCCACTACGAAGGAGCGCATGCCCGTCCAGTCGGGTGCAACCGCCAGCAACAGCTGGTCATCTCGGATAAACAGGCGCACCTTGGCGTCACCTATTAGGTCGTACACATCATAATAAGTCTTCACATGTTCCAGGGTATGGTCCGGATCGAGAAATACGCTGCTTAATCTGGTTACCAAAGCCGTGGGTTGATCCTCCCTCACCACCAGGTCCTTCAGCGGTTTGATAACTGTGGGGAGATCGTTGACCGGCTTGATCCGTAGCCGAAAAGTATCGGTGGCTGTTTCGTCCCGTTTATTAGCCGCCAGTACCGAAATCTCCCCGGTACCGTGATAGTTGGCAGCTGCTGTTACAACCAGGGAATCGAGGTCCCTGATGCTTAGCACCACTTGGTCGCCGAAGGAGTGATCGATATGGTAGATTATCGTATCGTTACGGTCCCGGTAATAATCGCCAAGCAGCCCAATGAATGTCTCCGGTTCGAAATCCTCGCTTAAATTAATATCGGGCATGGGCGCGGTATGAGTGAGCGGTTGATCCAGGCCCGTACCCACCAGGATTATACCAGCCAATTGCTCCTTATCCCCGGTCCGGTAAGAAATCAGCAGCGTATCCTGATAGGTAGTCACCTGGGTGGGATTGAAGTAGACAGGCACTTGTGTACCGGCGCCGGAAGGAACGCGAAACGGCAACAACGGGAGAGAGAATATGCCGCTGCCACTCGCCAAAGATAGATCTGCTGGGATTGATACAGGCCCAGCATTAAAAATTGATAGATTGTAGTGTCCGCTTTCCAACACAGGCTGATCGGGAAACCTGATAACAGTATTCCCGAGTACCAGGGGCAGCTCCACATAGGTTTGAAGATTCACGGTAAATCCCGCGAGTGTGTCAAGCCGGTCTGGCGCTACCTTGAGTAGGCGGTAATAGGTGATATCGGTATACCATTTGCCCTCCGCATGGGCAACCAGATTGATCGGCAGTATGGCAGTACTGGACGGCCGTAAAGTGATCCGGGCTGAGGATTTAACTCGGTTTGCCCCGAAGACCTCACGTTTAGAACGCCGATATAGTGTCACCTTGCGATCAGAATGATTTGCCAGCGCTACGCGCAAACGATAGTCATTCCCGGCCAGCAGGGTTCCTGGCCTGAGAGTATCCACGGCTGCCGAAACCGGATGCCTGGCATTGCCGCGCACCGGCAGGTTGAAGACCGCGGAATCCCCGGCGACCTGGCCGTATACGCTGATACTGTCTTCCAGGGGGCCGGCAGTCAAAGGCAGCCACGAGAGCTTGAGCCGTTTCGATGCGCCGCCAACCAGGACCGGCGGTAAGTGGGATATCTCAATTTGTGAGGGAGTGCCGGTCTGCCTGGTAAAGAACACCGGCAGAGGACTCCGGTTCCGAATAGTCAAGCTGATGGTTTGCCGCCGTCCAACATAAATCAAGGGCCACGCCACGACTTCCGGCACAAATGCCAAGGCCGGCGCAGGTTCTGCCACGATGCGGACAGTCAGTGTATCCTCACGTTTAAAGCTGGAAGATCTCCAGTAGATGGCCAACTCAGTCCTGCGGGAATGGCGATCGGTCTGGGTATAGGAAACGGGGAAACGGGTGAATTGCCCGGGGTCAAGAGTTTGCCGTGTAAGCCCGACCTGCAGATTATTATCTCCGACATGCAGAGAATCGAGGTAAATCCGGCCATCTCCAAGGTTTGCCAGATCCATGAAGATGGTCCGGCTTTCACCCGGCAGTATGCCGGAAAAGTCCAGTAAGTCAGTGCTGGGGTCCAGTTGTGGGCCCGGAACGTATACTTCATCCTGGAGAAGATCGACAGATTCGGCAATCTGTGCGCTCAATGCCGCGGTCAGCAAGAGGGCTGTGAGCCAGATATTCCTTAGCTGGTCCATAGACTGCTGCAGATCCTCCAGGATAATAGCAGGTAGACGAAGATATACCCGATGGCTATCCGCACAGGCGACAGAAACCGGTGTTGGAAGATACACACGGTAATCAGGCCGGGACTAGAATTTGTGGCTGATTCCCCAGATGTAATGAAGCTTATAATCATAGCGGTTAGTACCGATATCAAAGGCTAAAAGTTCTATAAATGGCAGAAACAGCCGCAATCCTGCACCGAAACCGGTGACCGGCATAGCCTCGGCTAATGGAGCGTCGGGTCCATAACCCCAGGCATGATCGACGAACAATACACCTGAAAGGCCTACTGCCACCTGATACCAGACTGTGCGGGGTATCAGGGTCCGCCGGAGCTCAAAAGCGATATTGGCTACACTGGTTTTCTCCAGGCGGCCTCTGACTTTTTCATGGTTTTCGCCAGGCACCGGGCTGTAACCCCGCACCCACTTGCGTCCTATGAACTGGTGCAGATATACAGGCGTATCGCGATCGTAATAGGTCCACTTCAACCCGATTCCCAACACAAGTGGTGTTGTTCTATCGGTCAGAGCACGAAACCAGGCCGCCTCCCAGATCAAGTTATTATAGCTGGGTGATGGATCATCAAGGCCCTGGGTAGTAGACACGGCAACGCCCAGCTGGGCTCCTCTGGTTGGATCACGCCAGATGTCGGTGGTGCGCCAGAGCAGTGAGAACCGGATGTGAGCGAAGTGATGGTTAAGCTGCCGCCGGGGGCCATCAGGTGTACCTGGCCCGGTCAGGTCAGACCACTTCACCTCCCTTTGCTGAACGTTGAAGGTACCAGCTGCAATAAAGGTGTTGTCACTGGAAGCCTTGCCCAGTCCCAATTCAAAGATCTGGATCATGTGGCGGAAATCGTAGGTCGCGTGTCCCCGGTAGGTCCGGCCGGCCTGGCCAAACATGGCGATGCGGTCACCGAAGAGCCAGGGATCTGAAAAAACGATGCGGTATGTTTTTTCGCCTCCCAGGGTGGCGCTCAACAGGAGCTGCTGATTCAGGCCGCGAAAATTTCGATAGCTGGCCGCTCCGCCGTAAGACCACCCCACATCATCCTGATAGTAAAACAGCGGTAGTGGCAGCATACGGAAGGATTCGATAACCTCCACGACCAGGTATACCACCCCTGAATCCTCTAATGGATAGATAGCCACCGACTCGAAAATACCCATGTTGTACACCCGGTTACGGTCCAGACGGGCAACCGCGGAATCAAACTCGGCCGGAATCGGATGGGAAACTTCACGGGCGATGATATTGTACCGTGTAATCTGATTGCCCTTGACGACGAGGCTATCGACGACGACACCGCTGATGCCCCGCAGGCCGGTTACCAGAATCAGAATTATCAGATACCTGTGCCACTTCATAGTATACGGCTTTGAATAGGAAGCAACCCTGTGATAAATATTAATCCAGCAGTAAAACAGTTGCTGCCGGGCAGTAAAATCGAACCCCCAATGTAATGAGCGTGTCTTCCGGCGTCAACAGCTCCGTCTTATAAAGCAGAAGGCCTCACAAAACAGTGAGACCTTCCACATGATTGGTAGTATGGACAAGGGCTATTTGCGACCGCGAGCCATCTTGGAGCGAGCCACATCACCATCCTTGTCAATAAAATACAGGAAGCCCGATTCACGCGAAATACCAGCGTCGGCTACCTTTGCCGCAGAGCCGCCCTTTTGGCCTGCCCGGGCCATTTTGGAGCGCCAGACGTGCCCATCCTTGCCAAGATAATACAGAAAACCAGATTCCTTTTTTACACCAACAGTTTTGACTTTCTCTGCCATTGTAAGAATCTCCTTTAGTTGGGTTTAATAAATTCTTATGTTGTTCAGGTCCCATGCGAATTTTGATGTTCTCGACGAGAATGTCAAGAAGTATTACAAAATATTCTGATGGTGCGATAATTGGCCTGATCTAATTACATCTTGTTAATATACAGTATCTTCCACCCGTTTAGAGGAGTAAATCGTCTTAATACAATTGTAACGGGCACAGTGGTTATTGCCTCAAGGGAGTACTTTCCAAGAAATTGCTCTGGATAAAGCCAAACTGATCCGGGGTAGTTCATTTTGCCTGTTCCAGGGCCCGAAGAAACCGGCCAATGAAAGTAATGAGCAGAACCATTTCTTTCAGCGCAGTAAAATTAAATCGCAAAGCCAAGTCTCTATGACCGAATAGTTCTGTCACCATCAGTTTGGCTTCAGATCCCAGCAACGATTTCAGGCGCAGCGCTTCGGTATAGGGTACGGCCCGATCATG
>DAOWIJ010000206.1 GCA_030640955.1 Fidelibacterota bacterium | reverse complement strand
ATTTCCGGACCACCGATGTGACTGGCGCGGTGCAGTTGCCTGAGGGCATCGAGATGGTCATGCCTGGCGACAACGTGAACATGGACGTGGAGTTGATCACACCCATCGCCATGGATCAGGAGTTGCGCTTTGCCATTCGTGAAGGCGGCCACACAGTCGGCGCCGGGGTGGTCACTAAGGTGGTTGAGTAAGGACCGGCATGGGCAACAGTAAAAGGGACCTGGCTATCCTGGAGTGCGTTGACTGCAAACGTTCCCGGTATACCACTACCAAAAGCCGCCGTCGGCATCCCGAAAGGCTGGAATACACAAAGTATTGTCGTTGGTGTAAGGGACATACGGTCCACAAGGAAACTAAGTAAAGCGGCTATTCTAGGTGAGTAGCTCAATTGGTAGAGCACCGGTCTCCAAAACCGGGGGTTGCGGGTTCGATTCCTGCCTCACCTGCAGGTTGTTGTCAGGGACGGGTGAATAATGAATCTCAGGGCGGTTGAATTCGTTAAGTAAATGATTACCAGGATCAAAGAATTTCTCAAGGGTGTCGAATACGAGATGAAGAAAATCTCGTGGCCGACCGTGGCGGAGCTGCGCGGCTCAACCAATGTTGTTCTGGTGTTATCGTTAATTCTGGTAATTTTTCTGTTTGTGGTAGATTTTGGCCTTTCGCGTATGTTTTCATTTATCCTGTGACCACTGAGTAAGATCATGGCTGCATACGTAAAAGTTCCCGCCGAGATGGAATGGTACTCCCTGAGGGTTATTTCCGGCAAGGAAAAAAAAGCCAAGGAGACCATCCTGTACGAATCTGCTGAGGCCGGCATGGAAGAACATATCGGTGAAATCCTGGTTCCTTCCGAGAATGTGGTTGAGATGCGCGATGGCAAAAAGCGTGTCAGGAATAAAGTATTCTTCCCGGGGTACGTGCTGATCAATCTGCACTTGACCAAGGAAGTTCGTTATCTTATTGAAAACGTCCCCGGTGTGATGAGTTTCGTAGGCCCCAAAGGGGAGCCGGTGACCTTGCGAGATGATGAAATGAAACGCATCCTGGGTGAAGTTCAGGGCAAGGAAGGCCGGGAAGTAATGGCTCATAAGTTCAGAGTCGGAGATCCCATCAAGGTCGTGGACGGACCTTTCCTTGATTTCACGGGCTTCGTAGAAGAAGTGAATGAAGACAAGCAGAAATTGAAAGTCACGGTTTCGATTTTTGGTCGACCGACTCCCGTGGAGCTGGACTATCTGCAGGTTGAACTGGAAAAATAGTAGGGTTCTTTTGTGGCAAAGAAAGTAATTGGTTTTATCAAGCTTCAGATTCCCGCCGGCCAGGCATCACCGGCGCCGCCAATCGGCCCGGCCCTGGGTCAGCATAGTGTGAATATCATGGAGTTCTGCAAGGCGTTCAATGCCAAGACCCAGGATCAAATGGGAACTATTATTCCGGTGGAGATTACGGTCTATGCTGACCGGTCATTCTCATATATCACTAAAACGCCCCCAGCGGCAGTATTGCTGCGTCAGGCGGCCGGTGTGCCGAAAGGTTCCGACGAACCCAATCGGGAGAAAGTCGGCAAGGTCACCCAGGCCCAGGTCCTGGAGATTGCGCAAATCAAGAAGCCGGACCTGAATGCCGGCTCTGAAGACGCGGCTGCTAAAATGATCGCCGGTACCGCCCGCAGCATGGGTATTGTGGTGGAGGGTTGAGGGCATGAAGCGAGGAAAAGCATACCGGAGCGCCCTGGAGCAGATCGACCGGACAACCCTGTACGATACGAATAAAGCAATTGAACTGGTAAAGTCCACGGCTCAGATAAAATTTGACGGCAGCGTCGACCTGGCCCTCAATCTGGGTGTTGATCCCCGGCATGCTGATCAGATGGTCCGAGGCACCGTCAGTTTGCCAAACGGCACAGGCAAAGATGTGCGCGTTCTGGTTTTCGCCAAGGGCGAGAAGGTCATGGAGGCGCAGGAAGCCGGCGCTGATTACGTGGGGGCTGACGATCTGGTTGATAAGATAAAGAGCGGCTGGCTCGATTTTGATGCTGTGGTGGCCACACCCGACATGATGCGGGATGTGGGCAAATTGGGATCCGTACTGGGCCCCAGAAAGCTCATGCCTAGTCCCAAGGCCGGTACAGTTACCAATGAGGTTGCCAAGACGGTTAAGGAGTTGAAGGCGGGCAAAATCGAATTCAGAGTGGATAAGTTTGGCATTATACACGCCAACATTGGAAAAGTGTCATTTACCGTTGAGCAGCTCTCTGAAAACCTGCGAACCGTAATGGATGCCATTGTACGGGCCAGACCTGCAGCAGTCAAGGGCGCTTATCTGCAAAAGTTGACCTTATCTTCTACTATGGGACCTGGTGTGAAGATAGATAAATCACTGTTTGATTAAGGAATTGGCTGTCATTATGCCCGATCCGAGAAAAATTACGATTGTAGATGAAGCGGCCGGCAAAATCGCAAATGCCGGGGCCGTCTTTTTTACCGATTTCAAGGGTCTTAGCGCCCCAAAAGCGACAGAATTGCGGGCCAGGCTGCGCGAGAACAACATAGAATACCTGGTAGTCAAGAAAACCTTTGCCAAGCTGGCCGCCGAAAAAGCCGGTGTAGGTGATATTCAGGAATACATTGACGGACAAATGGCCATGGCCATTACTATGGCCGAGCCGTCTGATCCAGCCAAGATCCTGACTGATTTCAGTAAGAAGAATAACGACGTACCCACTATCACAGGTATCATTTTAGACGGTCAGCTACTACCTGGAGACAAGGCCAAAGAGTTGGCTGCCATGCCGTCAAGAGAAGCCTTATATGGCCAACTGCTTTCGGTGATTAATCAGCCTATGACCAAGCT
Organism: Fidelibacterota bacterium; assembly: GCA_030640955.1. Lineage (GTDB taxonomy): Bacteria > Fidelibacterota > Marinisomatia > SCGC-AAA003-L08 > TS1B11 > DAOWIJ01. The sequence goes on along the minus strand of DAOWIJ010000206.1, from coordinate 20,993 downwards.
GGCGGCTGCCTTGAAAAGCCCAATGTCGAAGCTGGCCCAGCTGCTTGCCAGTCTTAAAGAGCAAAAATCTTAGTAGAACAACAGGAGCACATTAAATGTCGACAATCAAACGTGAAGACGTTCTCGGATATCTGGAAACGGCAAACATGCTGGAGATCTCCGGGCTGGTCAAGGATATTGAGGAAAAATTTGGTGTAACGGCTGCCGCGCCAGTGGCAGTCGCTGGTGGCGCTGCTGCTGCCGCACCGGTGGCCGCGGCTGAGGAACAAACAGAATTCAATGTAGTTCTGTCTTCCTTTGGCGAAAAGAAGATCAATGTGATCAAGATAGTGCGGGAAGTTACCGGTCTGGGCTTGAAAGAGGCGAAGGAACTGGTGGATGGCGCACCCAACACGGTCAAAGAAGGAGTCGCCAAAGCTGAAGCTGACGAGCTAAAAGCCAAGCTTGAAGAAGCAGGCGCTACCGTAGAGCTCAAATAGTTCGTTGGTGGAACGCATACTTTTCGCAGCTACAGTTTACCTGATCAGTAAAATCAGACTACCTCAGGAGGGCCAGCTTTGCCAATAAGCACGCCTACCGCTCCCGAGCGGCACTCGTTTTCCAAAATCGGTTCGGTTGCAAGTATCCCGGATCTACTCGCCATCCAGACATCATCTTACGACGCCTTTTTACAGCATAAAGTTACGGCTGAGGAGCGCGATAATAGGGGGCTGGAGAAAGTCTTCCGTAATATGTTTCCCGTGGAAGACAGCCACGGCAATTACGTACTGGAATATGTCAGCTACCATTTAGGTACACCCAAATACTCAGTTCGTGAGTGTCTGGATAGAGGGGTGAGCTATAACGTGCCCCTGAAGGTACGTCTGATTCTTCACATCACAGACGAGCAGGACAAGTCAGTCTACGCCCAGAGTATCGAGCAGGACGTGTTCTTTGGCAACGTTCCCTACATGACGGATCGCGGAACCTTCATAATCAATGGCGCCGAGCGCATCATCGTCAGCCAGCTGCAAAGGTCGCCGGGCGTATTTTTTGAGGAGAGCAAACATCCCAACGGTACCAGCATCTACCAGGCCCGGATTATTCCATTCCGGGGTTCCTGGGTAGACTTTACTACCGATATTTATGACTGCATGTTCGCGATCATCGATCGGCGGCGCAAATTTCCGGCTACATTGCTATTGCGTGCCATCGGCTATGGATCAAATGAGGATATCTTCCGCGTATTTGGCCTGATCGAGGAGCAGTCACTTAAAAAAACCAAGGCCGCCAAATTAGATGGTCGCGTTCTGGCGGCGGATGTAATCAATACCGAGACTGGTGAATTGATCGCTGAAGCCGGACGCAAACTGGCCGCTGAAGAAATCGAACCCCTTCGCATGGCTGGGGTGGAAGTGGTATCCGTCCTGAATGAGGATCGCGACCTGGATGTTGAGATGCTCACCAATACAATCGCTAAAGATCCCACCTCCAATCACGAGGAAGCCCTGGCACGGTTGTACCGCGACCTGAGGTCCGGTGAAGCGCCCAGCATAGATGTAGCCCAGAAGTTTATTGATCGGCTGTTTTTCTCACCTAAGAAGTATGATCTGGGTCAGGTTGGCCGTTACCGGATTAATAAGAAATTCAATCTGGATGCTCCCATTGAAACGCCGGTGCTTACCAAGGAGGACTTTGTTCAGGCGCTGGCATATCTGATAAGTATGCGCAAGGGCGAAAGAGGATCGGATGACATCGATCATCTCGGCAATCGTCGGGTGCGTACGGTCGGTGAGCAGCTGGCCAATCAATTCACCATTGCCCTTAGCCGCATGCAGCGCACTATCCGGGAGCGTATGAGCACGCGGGAAGCTGAGAGCCTTACTCCTCAGGATCTCATTAATTCGCGGATTGTCACTTCGGTCCTGAATGCCTTCTTTGGCACCAGCCAGCTATCCCAGTTCATGGATCAAACCAATCCCCTGTCCGAAATCACCCACAAGCGGCGGATTTCTTCACTGGGGCCCGGTGGTTTGACGCGCGAGCGGGCCGGCTTTGAAGTCCGTGACGTACACTACACCCACTATGGCCGCTTGTGTCCTATCGAAACACCTGAAGGGCCCAACATTGGATTGATCAGTTCCCTGGCGACACATGCCGTAGTAAACGATCTTGGCTTTATCGAAACCCCCTATCGGCTGGTCGAGCATAAAAATGACTCTTACAGACTGACCGATAAAGTCCGGTATCTATCTGCCGATGATGAGGACCGCGTCTATATTGCCCAGTCGAGTGAGCCACATGAAAATGGCAAGTTTACCGATGAACGGGTGCTTACACGCAAAGGTGACAGCTTCCCCATAGTTGAACGCGAGGCTGTAGACTTTATGGATGTGGCGCCCAGTCAGATTGTATCGGTAGCCGCTTCCCTGATCCCGTTTTTGGAGCACGATGATGCCAACCGCGCCCTGATGGGCTCTAATATGCAGCGTCAGAGTGTGCCGCTGCTCCAACCTGAACTGCCTGTGGTTGGCACCGGTGTTGAGGATCGTGTGGCCCATGATTCCCGGGCGGCCATCTATGCGGAAGAAGCCGGTACTGTTGAATCAGTTGAGGCCGATGAAATTCGTGTCCGCCGCAAAGCTGATCGCGGTGAGGTGGCGCTATTGGAATCGGAGAACATACACGTATATCCTTTGTACAAGTTCCTGCGAACCAATCAGGATACAGCCATAAACCAGAAGCCCCGGGTAACCCCCGGACAGAAAGTCAAGAAAGGCGATCTGCTGGCCGATGGCTGCGCTACGGAAAGCGGTGAACTGGCCCTGGGCCGCAACCTGACAGTGGCCTTTATGCCCTGGCGGGGTTACAACTTTGAAGATGCCATTGTCGTCAGCAGGCGGCTGCTCAAGGACGATGTGTTGAGCTCGATTCATATCAAGGTTGCCGAGATGGAAGTTCGCGACACTAAGCGCGGCCCGGAAGAATTGACCAACGAAATTCCCAATGTAAGTGAGGAAGCCACCAAGGACCTGGATGAAAACGGCATCATCAGAGTAGGGGCTGAAGTAAAACCCGGCGATATCCTGGTTGGCAAAGTCACCCCCAAAGGGGAAACGGATCCCACACCGGAAGAGAAATTACTGCGGGCTATCTTCGGCGAAAAAGCCGGCGACGTAAAGGACACATCCAAACGGTGCGATTCCGGTGTTCGCGGCACCATCATAAAGACCCAGTTATTTGAGCGTAAGGGCTCACGCAGCCGGGTCGAGGATAAAAGATATATCGAGGAATGTCAATCGCGGGCCAAACGCGACCGCATCGCACTTCTGGAGAAGCGGAACGAGTTGGTTAAGAATCAGATGGTCGGGCAGCTCTCCGGCGGTATCCGTGATCTGGCCGATAACCGTACCTTGATTAAGGCTAAAACCAAGCTGACCGAGACCAAAGTTAATGGCCTTGACTTCGACCGTCTCAGCCTCAAGTCGCCCTGGGTGAACCAAACAGGCCGCTGGGGCAAAATCAAGGAGATTCTTTCGGGTTATCGCCAGGCCTTGGCACAGATCGAGAACCGTCTGGAGCGTGAAGTTTTCAAGATCCGGGTGGGCGATGAGCTCCAACCTGGAGTAATCAAACTGGCCAAGGTTTATATTGCCAACAAGCGCAAGATCTCCGTGGGAGACAAGATGGCCGGCCGCCATGGCAACAAGGGTATCGTCTCGGTAATCGTTCCTGAAGAGGACATGCCTTTCATGGAGGATGGTACTCCAGTGGATATCATCCTCAATCCTCTGGGTGTGCCGTCGAGAATGAACGTGGGCCAGCTGTATGAAACCATGCTGGGCTGGGCAGGCAAGAAACTGGATAAGCGCTATTCGACACCAGTATTTAACGGCGCCACCCAGGATGACGTGCTGGATGAGATGAAAAAGGCGGGGCTGGACATCACCGGAAAGGTATACCTCCGTGATGGTCGCACTGGCGAGGTCTCTGAGAACAGGGTGACGGTCGGTGTTATTTATATGATGAAACTAAGTCACCAGGTCGACGATAAAATGCACGCCCGTTCCACCGGTCCCTACTCGCTTATCACGCAGCAACCGCTGGGCGGCAAGGCTCAGTTTGGCGGGCAGCGCTTTGGTGAAATGGAGGTCTGGGCGTTGGAAGCCTATGGCGCCGCCCATACGCTCCAGGAGCTGCTGACCGTAAAGTCGGATGATGTGGAGGGCCGTTCCAAGCTGTACAACAGCCTGGTTAAAGGTGAAAACTCACCTTTTCCCAATATGCCTGAGGCATTCAACGTGCTGCTGAAAGAATTACAAGGCCTGGGCCTTAACGTAACCTTAAAATAGACAGGGAGTTCCGTTGGTTTATATCAAGCCGCCACAGCATGATCTGCGACGCGATCTGAAATCGATCAGTCTCAGCCTGATGAGCCCTGAAATGATCCTCAATCAATCGTATGGTGAGGTGCTCAAACCGGAGACTATCAACTACCGGTCCTACAAGCCGGAAAAAGACGGTCTGTTCTGCGAACGGATATTTGGTCCGGTAAAGGATTGGGAATGCCATTGCGGCAAGTATAAGCGCATCCGCTACCGGGGCATTATTTGCGACCGCTGCGGCGTCGAAGTAACCAGGAAGAAAGTTCGGCGCGAACGCATGGGACACATACAGCTGGCAGTCCCGGTGGCGCATATCTGGTATCTCAAGTCGATACCCAGCAAGCTCAGTTATTTACTGGGTTATTCCACCAAGGAGCTGGAGAAGGTAATCTATTATGAGTCGTACGTTGTTCTGAAAGCCGGCTTATCCGGCAAGGAATATGGTGATCTGACTGATGAAATGGAGTACATCGCACTAGCCGATGAATTTGGCGAGTATGCAGTATCGGCGGAGGACCGCGAGGCAGGTAACTATTTCCAGGCCGCCATGGGAGGCGAAGCGCTACGGGCCTTAATTCGGGCCATGAACATACCGGACCTGATTGATGAGCTCACCAAAATAGCCAATGAATCCAAGTCTGTTGGTAAAGCTGAAGACGCCCTTAAACGTCTACGGGTGCTGAAGCATTTTGATCCGCGTCTGGAGCGTCCTGTGCCTAACCAGGCTGAGTGGATGACCATGAGCGTACTGCCGGTGATACCGCCTGAGCTCAGGCCCCTGGTTCCACTGGAGGGGGGGCGCTTCGCTGCCTCTGATCTGAATGATCTTTACCGGCGTATCATTATTCGCAATAACCGCCTGAAACAACTGCTGGAGATCAAGGCGCCCGATGTTATTCTGCGCAACGAAAAGCGGATGCTGCAGGAGGCCGTTGATAGCCTGTTTGATAATTCTCGCCGTGGTACCGCTGTTCGTAGCGGCACCAGGCGTCCATTGAAATCGTTGAGTGACATGCTACGGGGCAAACAGGGTCGGTTCCGTCAAAACCTGTTGGGCAAACGGGTCGATTATTCGGGACGGTCAGTGATCGTTGTAGGCCCGGAGTTGCAGCTGCATCAGTGTGGTCTGCCGAACGAGATGGCCATGGAACTGTTCAAGCCGCAGATCATCCGTGAGCTGATGCTCCGTGGTGTTGCCAAGACGCCCCGCGGGGCCAAGATGATGGTTGAGCAAAAAAACCCTGAAGTACTGAAAGTGCTGGATTATGTTGTGCGTGATCATCCGGTTATTCTTAACCGGGCCCCGACCCTGCACCGTCTCGGTATCCAGGCTTTTCAACCGGTACTGGTTGATGGCCGCGCCATCAAGTTGCACCCACTGGTCACGGCAGCGTTTAACGCCGATTTTGACGGTGATCAGATGGCCGTCCATGTGCCTTTATCGGCTGAGGCACGCATGGAAGCCTGGGTTCTCATGCTATCGAGTCATAACATACTCCATCCCGCCCACGGCAACCCGGTGGCCATCCCCTCACAGGATATGGTGTTGGGATTTTACTACCTGACGAGGAGTAAAAAAGGCGTCAGGGGGGAAGGGATGAACTTCACTTCTTTTGACGAGGCTCGGCTGGCGTGGGAAAACGACGAAGTGGATCTGCACGCCGTCGTGAATCTGCGCCTGGGCGATACCTGGCACAGGGATACAACGGTTGGCCGCATTATTTTCAATTCCATTTTCCCCGATGAGCTCGAGTACCATGATGAACTGGTGACCAAGAAGAGCCTGGAACAGCTGGTGGGTGTGTGTTTCCGGAAGCTGGGGAATTATGCTACAGTCGCCTTCCTTGACAGACTTAAGGATATGGGTTTTGAATTTGCTACCCGCAGCGGTTCTTCCATTGCCATCGCCGACATTCTCATTCCAGATGAGAAACCCGATATCATCAAGGCTGCCACCAGGGATGTGGCTGACATCCAGGACAAATACGACCGGCAGATTCTGACTGAGGGCGAGCGCTATAACAAGATCATCGATATCTGGACCCACGCCACCAACGCCGTGGCCGGACAGATGATGGTTCGCCTGGAGAACGATAAAGCAGGATTCAATCCGGTCTATATGATGGCGGACTCCGGAGCACGAGGCAGCCAGGATCAGATTAAACAGTTGGCTGGAATGCGGGGCCTCATGGCCAAGCCGCAGAAAAGCCTGACCGGTACTAAAGATGAAATTATTGAAAATCCCATTACCTCGAATTTTAAGGAAGGCCTGTCGGTGCTGGAGTACTTTATTTCCACGCACGGGGCCCGCAAGGGTCTGGCTGATACAGCCCTGAAGACGGCCGATGCCGGCTATCTGACCAGACGTCTGGTTGATGTAGCCCAGGACGTGGTAATTACGACCGAAGATTGTGGCACCATCCAGGGACAAATCATATCTGACTTGAAGGATGGCGAGGAGATTGTAGAACCGCTTGAGGATCGCATAATCGGGCGCGTCATACTTGAGGATATAATCCATCCCGACACAGGGGATGTCTTGGCTAAATCGGGTGAACTGGTGGACCGTCAGCTGGGCAGGAAAATCTCAGATGCAGGTGTTGAGAAAGTGGCCATGCGCTCGGTATTGTCCTGTGAAGCGGAGCACGGTCTCTGCGCAACCTGTTACGGCACGAACCTGGCTACGGGTCGATGGGTCAGCCATGGAGATGCTGTAGGCATCATAGCGGCTCAATCCATTGGTGAGCCAGGTACCCAGCTGACCTTGCGGACGTTTCATATCGGCGGTACAGCTGCCCGTGTGATCGAGCAATCCGAAATGATCACCAAGAAGCTTGGAATTGTTCGTTACTCGGAAAATTTCTATACGGCGAATGTGATTGATGAGCACTATGGCAAGGTTACTGTTGCCCTGATCCGCAATGGCAAGATCGAAATTCTTGACGAGAACAACCGGGTGCTGTCGACCTTTACGGTCCCCTATGGCGCCCGTCTGCATGCGAAGGCCGGCGAACAGGTTGAAGTTGGCGAGTCGTTATTCGCCTGGGATCCCTACACGGACGTAATCCTGGCCCGTGGCAGTGGAACGGTCCGGTTTGTCGATATGATCGAAAACGATACCTACGTCGAGGAGGCCGTTGAAGGCGGTAAGAAGATGAAGGTAATCGTCGAGTCGAAGAACCGGAACCTGAGTCCGCATATCGAAATTATTGACAAGCATGGCGGTGTTATTACCGGTGGCGGTTCGGTTCTGCCGATGAAGTCCACGTTGAGGGTTCGGGATGGGCAATCAGTGGCTGCGGGGGAGGTGCTTGTCAAGATCTCGCGGGAGATCGGTAAAACCCGGGATATTACAGGTGGTCTGCCTCGGGTGGCAGAACTCTTTGAGGCCCGGCAGCCGTCTGATCCGGCCGTTGTCACTGAGGTAAATGGGGTCATCAAGTTTGGCAAAACCCGTCGGGGTATCAGAGAAATCCAAGTTGAGAGCCAGGATGGATCAACCAAGAAATATAACATACCGTATGGCAAGCATGTCATAGTGCACGAGGGTGACAAAGTCAATTCCGGCGATCGGTTGTGTGATGGCTCCGTGGCTCCTCAGGATATTCTCAAGATTGGCGGTCCGGCTCAGGTCCAGGAATACCTGGTGAACGAGATTCAGGAGGTCTACCGGCTGCAAGGAGTGCGCATTAACGACAAGCATATTGAAACGATTGTGCGTCAGATGATGCAACGGGTTCAGGTTGATGATCCGGGTGATTCTACCTTCCTCAGGGGTGACCGGATGAATCGTTTTATTGTGCGCAAGACGAATGACGAGATCAAGAGTAAGGTTGTTGTAACCGATGTGGGTGACTCCGACCTCCAGGAGGGTCGAACCTATTTCAAGACCGAGATAAAGGAATTAAAGAGTGAATTAAAAGCGGATGGCAAGCGCCTGGTAAAAACCCGGACAGCGAAGCCGGCCACTTTTCTGCCGTTGCTGCTGGGAATTACTCGCGCCTCACTGAATACGGAGAGTTTCCTGTCGGCGGCCTCATTCCAAGAGACAACCAGAGTTCTCACTGATGCGGCGGTGGAGGGTAAAACCGATCAATTACGCGGTCTTAAGGAGAATATTGTGCTCGGCCGCCTGATCCCGGCAGGGACGGGGCTTGCCAAGTTTCGCGACATTCTGGTAAAGAACCCGGATCCCGAACCTGAAGTGCCACAGGAAGGGGACCAGGCCCAAGCTGAAATAATGCCGGTTATTGATATCTAGTACGCCTGGATTTCAACTGATAGAAATATTTTAATGCCTGGCTTAGGGTCGTTGACTTCAACGACAGTGAAGATTTAAGTTACGCGGCTACATACAATGGAAAATTTGGAGGATTAGTGCCTACAATAAATCAATTGGTCCGTAAGGGACGCAAGCGTGGCGCGAAGCGAAATGCGACACCGGCTCTGCGAAGCAATCCGCAGAAAAGGGGGGTCTGCACGCGGGTCTACACAACCACGCCAAAAAAGCCTAACTCGGCCCTGCGAAAGGTTGCCCGTGTGCGCCTGACCAATGGTATTGAGGTTACTGCCTATATCCCTGGCGAAGGGCACAATCTACAGGAACACTCGATTGTATTGATTGAAGGCGGACGCGTTAAGGACTTGCCAGGCGTTCGCTACCATATTATTCGCGGTGTGTTGGATACAGCAGGTGTTGAGGATCGTAGGACCAGCCGCTCCCGGTATGGCGCTAAAAGGCCAAAGAGTTAATCATGTCCAGAAGGCGCAGACCGGAAAAAAGACAGATTACTTCTGACCCTGTATATCGGGATGTTATGGTTTCCAAGTTCATCAACAATATGATGTTGAGGGGCAAGAAATCCACCGCGGAATCGATATTTTATAATGCTATGGATATCATAAAGGCCCGCGCCAAGACTGAGGGAATAGAGGTATTCAAAGAAGCCCTGGAAAATGTTGGGCCCCGCCTGGAGGTCAAATCCAAGCGTGTCGGTGGCTCCACCTATCAAGTGCCATTGGAAGTGGGCCCCCGGCGACGCCAAGCCCTGGCGATGCGCTGGATCATCAGTTTTTCACGCAACCGCAGCGGTAAAACGATGGCTGACCGCCTGGCAGGCGAGTTGATCGCGGCAGCGAACAATGATGGCGGCGCCGTTAAGAAAAGAGAAGATACCCACCGGATGGCCGAGGCCAACAAAGCCTTCGCGCATTTCAGATAAGAAGCGATCCCACTGCAAAGCGATGGAAAAGACAGCCTTAAAGCACGTACGCAATATTGGTATCATGGCCCACATCGATGCCGGTAAAACGACCACCACCGAAAGAATCCTCTACTATACAGGGCGGGTTCATCGGATGGGGGAGGTGCACGACGGCGCGGCTACGATGGACTGGATGGAGCAGGAAAAAGAGCGTGGCATTACCATCACCTCGGCGGCCACGACTACTTTCTGGGGCGGTAACCGGATTAACATTATCGACACTCCCGGCCACGTTGATTTTACAATTGAGGTGGAGCGCTCACTGCGGGTACTGGATGGGGCCATCGCTGTTTTTTGCGCAGTTGGCGGTGTGGAACCCCAATCCGAGACAGTATGGCGTCAGGCCGATAAGTATAACGTTCCCCGGATTGCGTTTGTTAACAAGATGGATCGCACGGGGGCAGATTTCTACAACGTTCTTGATATGATGAAAAAGAGGCTGGGCGCCAATCCGGTCCCCATTGTGTTGCCTATCGGTGGTGGAGATATGTTTACCGGCCTCATTGATCTGATCAGCATGCGCGCCATCCTGTATGTGGATGCGCACGGGCAACATTTTGAATATGGTGACATCCCATCCGACATGCAGGCAACAGCCGATAAATGGCGCCTGCATTTGATGGAAGAGATAGCCAGTTATGACGAGCGCCTCATGGAGAAGTATCTGGAGGGAGAAACGCTGACGGGCGATGAGGTTCGCAATGCCATCAGGAAGGCCTGCATCGACAGCTCCATTATACCCACCATGTGTGGCTCGGCTTTCAAGAACAAGGGTGTTCAGCGACTGCTGGATTCAGTGGTCGAATATCTTCCCTCGCCCCTGGACGTTGGCAAAGTAAACGGCTTCAAAGCCGATACCCACGATCCGGTCACCAGGGAAGCCACAGATTCCGAGCCGTTTTCGGCGCTGGCGTTTAAGATTATGACCGATCCCTATGTAGGCCGTCTCACGTTCTTCCGGGTTTACTCCGGTAAAGTGAAAACCGGCGAACATATCCTGAACGTCAATACCGGTAAAAAGGAGCGGGTTGGCCGCCTTATGCTCATGCATGCTGACAAGCGTGAGGAGCGTAGTATGGTTACTGCCGGTGAAATCGCCGCCATCGTAGGTTTGAAAAATACTCGTACGGGAGATACGCTGGCTGACCTTAAATCGCCAATTCTGTTGGAGGCGATGGAATTTCCGCTGCCGGTCATTCATGTTGCGGTGGAGCCGTCCTCAAAGGCCGACAGCGATGCCATGTCTGAAGGATTGGCCAAGCTGGCGGAGGAAGACCCCTCATTCCAGGTCAGGTCCGATGAAGAAACCGGCCAGACTATTATCGCCGGGATGGGTGAGTTGCACCTGGAGATCCTGGTTGAGCGACTGCGCCGGGAATTCGGGGTTAATGCCAAGATCGGCGCCCCTCAGGTGGCTTACAAGGAAAGCATTACGGAAGAGGCGGATGCCGAGGGTCGGTTCGTCAAGCAATCCGGTGGCCGGGGTCAATATGGCCACTGTAAGATTCGCATCAAACCAAATAAGTCCGGTAAGGGATACGAGTTTATTGATAAAATCAAAGGCGGCGCAATTCCCCGCGAGTATATTCCGGCCGTAAGTGCCGGTATTGAGGAAGCGCTGAAGAATGGAATCCTGGCCGGCTTCCCCATTGAGGATGTGGCTGTCGAGCTTTATGATGGCACCTATCACGATGTGGATTCAAGCGAAATGGCCTTTAAGGTTGCCGGTTCCCTGGCCATCCGGGAAGCTGTGCAGAAAGCTGCCCCCGTCATACTTGAACCAACGATGGCAGTCGAAGTTGTCGTTGCCGAAGACTATCTCGGAGATGTAATGGGTGATCTCTCAAGCCGGCGCGGAAATATCAAGGGCATGGAGAAGCGCAATGAGGCGCAGGTTGTTAATGCCGAGGTGCCGTTGTCGGAGATGTTCGGCTATGCCACCGACCTGCGCTCACTGACCCAGGGCCGCGCCGTATTCACTATGGAATTTTCACATTATCATCGAGTTCCGGCATCTATTAAAGATCGCATACTTGAGAGAGTTCACGGAAAAGTCGAGTCTTAATATTCTGGAAAGGGAAGAATAGGCATGGCTAAGGAAAAATTTGTAAGAAACAAGCCCCATCTTAACGTCGGTACGATAGGCCACGTTGACCACGGCAAGACCACCTTGACGGCAGCCATTACCATGGTTTTAAGCAAGCGCGGTCTGGCTGAGACCAAGGGCTTCGATGATATCGACAACGCTCCTGAAGAGCGCGAGCGGGGCATTACCATTCAGACGGCCCACGTGGAGTACGAGACGGAGAAACGCCATTACGCCCACGTCGACTGTCCCGGCCACGCCGACTATATCAAGAACATGATCACCGGCGCGGCCCAGATGGACGGCGCCATCCTGGTGGTAAGCGCCGCTGACGGCCCCATGCCCCAGACCCGTGAGCATGTACTGCTGGCCCGCCAGGTGAACGTGCCTTCCATCGTGGTGTTTTTGAACAAGGTGGACCAGGTGGATGACGACGAGTTGCTGGAACTGGTTGAGGTGGAGCTGCGCGACCTGCTGAATGAGTACGAGTTCCCCGGTGACGATATTCCCATCATCCAGGGCTCGGCCCTGAAGGCCATGAACAGCGATGGCACCGGTCCTGACGTGGAGTGCATCACCGAGTTGCTGGACGCCGTTGACGAATATATTCCCATGCCCAAGCGGGCCATCGACAAGCCCTTTCTGATGCCCGTTGAGGACGTGTTTTCCATAACCGGCCGCGGCACAGTGGGCACGGGCCGCATCGAGCAGGGCCTGGTGAAGGTTGGTGACGAGGTGTCGATCATAGGTTTGGGCGCTGATGAGAAGACGGTGGTGACGGGCGTAGAGATGTTCCGCAAGCTGCTGGACTCGGGCGAGGCGGGCGACAATGTTGGTCTGCTGCTGCGTGGCATTGACAAGGAATTTTTGCGTCGCGGCATGGTGGTATCCAAGCCCGGCTCCATTACGCCGCACACCAAGTTCAAGGCTGAGGTATACGTTTTGAAGAAGGAGGAGGGCGGCCGCCATACCCCGTTCTTCAACAACTACCGGCCGCAGTTTTATTTCCGGACCACCGATGTGACCGGCGCGGTGCAGTTGCCTGAGGGCATCGAGATGGTCATGCCTGGCGACAACGTGAACATGGACGTGGAGTTGATCACACCCATCGCCATGGATCAGGAGTTGCGCTTCGCCATTCGTGAAGGCGGCCATACGGTCGGCGCCGGGGTGGTCACTAAGGTGGTTGAGTAAACATAACAAGTTTGTTGGTTGGAAAATGGCCGGACAGAAAATACGCATCAGTTTGAGAGCATACGATCACATCCTGCTGGATAAATCCAGTGAAAAGATCGTACGTACAGCGAAGAACACGGGAGCCCTGGTTTCCGGCCCCATACCGTTGCCGACCCAACGCACCATCTACACGGTGAACCGCTCTCCCCATGTTGACAAGAAATCGCGGGAGCAATTCCAGACCAAGGTTCATAAGCGCATTATCGATATTCATAATTCGACTCCCAAAACGGTGGACGCGCTGATGAAGCTCGATCTGCCAGCCGGAGTGGACATCGAGATCCGGGCCTAGCCATGAATTCTATTATCGGTAAAAAGCTCGGGATGACACGCATATTCGATGAATCGGGGAAGGACCGGCCCGTCACGGTTATAGCGGCCGGCCCCTGTACCGTCAGCCAGGTGAAAACTGAGGAGCGCGATGGTTATCAGGCTGTTCAGCTGGCTTTCGGGGAGCGCAAAGCGTCCAGCACGAACAAACCGTTGCTGGGTCATTTTCAGAAGGCCGGCATTAAACCGGCCCGGGTTATAAAGGAATTTAGAACGACCGCTGATCATAAGCCGGGCGATGTTATTTCCGTGGACATATTCGCTGTCGGTGATTCCGTTAAGGTAAAGGGTGTTTCCAAGGGTCGTGGATTTACAGGCGTGATGAAGCGGCACGGGTTTCACGGTGGTCGTGCGTCACACGGCAAGAGCAATCAATTACGCGCCGGTGGTTCGGTAGGCGCCAGTTCTGATCCATCCAGGGTATTTCCAGGCAAGCGCATGCCGGGGCAAAGTGGTAATGTCCGCAGATCAGTCACCAACCTGAAGGTGGTTAAAGTCGACCCGGAGAAGAATCAACTGTTTGTACTAGGCGCCGTTCCCGGACCCCGGAATGGTACCGTATATCTGACGAAGCAATCATGAAGCTAAACGTACTGAAATCAGACGGCTCCAAGGCCGATAAGCAGGTCGATCTTAAGAAAGAGGTCTTTGGGATCAAACCCAATGAACACGCAATTTATCTCGCTGTTAATGCTGAGCGGGCCCATCGCCGACAGGGTAATGCTTCTACCAAGACCAGGGCGGAAGTAGTCGGTAGTGGCGTCAAGCTGTTCCGTCAAAAGGGGACGGGGCGTGCCCGTGTGGGTGATGCCGCCAGTCCGATACGTTCCGGAGGTGGCCGCGCTTTTGGACCCAAGCCCCGTGAGTATGATTTGAAGATAAACGGAAAGGCCAAAGCTCTGGCCCGGCGCTCCATGCTCTCGGTACTGCAAAAAAACGAACGACTGATTGTAATTGAAGGTTTTGATTTCGACGAACCCAAGACCAGCAAAATGAAGAGCATGGTAGATACCCTGGGCCTTGCCGGTAAGAATCTGATGGTGCTTGCAGCCCAGCCTAACAGGGAACTGTGGCTCTCCGGCCGTAACCTCAGGGGCATCACTGTGAAAGCCGCCAAAGATGTCTCTACATTTGATTTGTGGTCTGCCGATTTCGTGGTGATAGACCGGGCTGGTATCAAAGATTTAAATACAGCGTTGAGCGCCTGACCATGTCGATCAAGAATTACATTATTAAGCGGCCACTGCTCACCGAGAAAATGAGTCGGTTGGAAGAGGCCGAACGGAAATATGGTTTCGAGGTTCATCCAGCGGCCAATAAACATGAGATCAAGGCCGCTATTGAGTCCAAATTTGATGTAAAGGTGATCAAAGTATCTACGCAGAACAGGCTTGGCAAGGTTAAAAGCATGACTACGCGCAGCAGCGGCAAGTCGATCAGGACTCAAGGTCGGCGGACCAACTGGAAACGCGCCATCGTGACGTTAAGGGAAGGTGATAAGATCGACTTTTTTGAGGTAGAGGGAGCCGCATAGTATGCCCACCAGGTTGATAAAGCCCAATACACCAGGACAGCGGTTCATGTCGGTTTCCACTTTTGAGGAATTGACTGCCAGCAGCCCTGAGAAGGTTCTCACCACTTCGTTGAAGAAATCGGGTGGGCGGAATAACCAGGGTCGGATTACTTCCCGGAGGAGAGGTGGTGGACACAAGCGCCGTTATCGGGTAATCGATTTTAAGCGCAACAAATTTGATATCGAGGGCACTATTCGCACCATCGAATATGATCCTAACCGTACTTGTCGTATCGCCCTGGTATATTATCCGGACGGTGAAAAGCGGTATATCCTGGCTCCCGATGGTTTGAAGGTTGAAGATAAGATTGTGGCAGCGCACGAGAGGGCGCCTCTGAAGCCCGGCAACGCCATGCCTTTGTCTGTAATCCCCGCCGGCATTATGGTACACAACATTGAGATGAAGCCTGGCAAAGGCGGGCAGATAGCTCGCTCGGCCGGCGCCGGCGCCCGGATCATGGCCATGGAAGGTGGCATGGCCTTGCTTAGGTTACCGTCGGGAGAGGTGCGGATGATACCTGGCGCCTGTATGGCTACCATCGGCGAAGTGGGTAACAAGAGCCACGAAAATATCAAGATTGGCAAGGCCGGGCGGAACCGCTGGCTGGGGCGACGGCCCAAGGTACGCGGAGTGGCCATGAATCCCGTCGATCATCCCATGGGCGGCGGCGAGGGCCGGTCATCTGGTGGCCGCCATCCGGTATCGCCCACTGGTGTCCCCGCGAAAGGGTACAAGACCAGGAAGAAGAAACATAGCACTGATCGTTATATAGTAAATCGAAGGGCTTAGGAATGCCGCGTTCAGTAAAAAAAGGCCCCTATATTTCCGAGAAGCTTGTGCATAAAGTGGAAGCGATGAACAAGTCCGGCATGAAAAAGGTGATCAAGACGTGGTCCAGGCGTTCCACCATTACTCCGGATTTTGTGGGACACACCTTTGCTGTGCACAACGGTAACAAATTTATCCCTGTATTCGTATCTGAAAACATGGTTGGTCACAAGTTGGGCGAGTTTTCGCCCACCCGCATCTTCCGTGGTCACCCGGATAGGAAGAAAGTCTGACGGCAATGGAGACTACCGCCAGAGCGCGCTATCTGCGTCAGTCATCCAGCAAGATCAACAGGGTTTTGCAGCTTGTACGCGGGCACGATGTGAATGAGGCGTTGACTATATTGCACTTTTCCCCGGTAAAGGCCTCTGAATTTGTGGAGAAGATTTTGCGGTCAGCCATAGCCAATATGATGAATGCGCCGGAAGCCAAGGAAGTTGACATTGATAATTTGTATGTCAAGTCAGCCTACGTGGATGGCGGCCCCACATTCAAGCGCTGGAGGGCGCGGGCCATGGGTCGGGCCAACCGGATCCTGAAGAGGACCAGTCACCTGACAGTAATTGTTGCTGAAAAGGGCTCATGAAAGTAAACCGGAGAGGTTGATTTGGGTCAGAAAACAAATCCGATAGGATTCCGCCTGGGAATAAACAAGCCCTGGCTTTCAAACTGGTTCGACGAGCACAAGTTCGCCGAGAAACTGGGAGAGGATATTATACTGCGCCGCTATATTGAGCACCGGCTGACAAATGCCGGTGTCTCAAGAGTCGAGATCAGCAGGACCTCAAAGAAAATTACCTTAACGATTCACACCAGCAGGCCGGGAATCGTTATTGGCCGTGGTGGAGAAGAGGTGGAGCGCCTGCGTAGCGAGATCCGCCAGCTGGTAGGTCAGGAAGTGCAGCTCAACGTCAATGAGGTTAAGCGTCCCGAGCTGGATGCGCGCCTGGTTGGGGAGAGCATTTCACAGCAGCTATCTAAAAAGATTTCGTTCCGCAGGGCCGCCAAGAAATCGATCCAGGCTACTATGCGCATGGGGGCCGAGGGTATCAAGGTGTGCCTGGCGGGTCGGCTGGGGGGTTCGGAGATGAGCCGCACCGAGACTTTCCGCGAGGGACGCGTGCCTTTACATACCCTCAGGGCGGATATTGATTACGCCATGGTAGAGGCTAAAACCACTTACGGCAAGATTGGTGTTAAAGTATGGATTTGCAATGGCGAAGCAGCCATTAAACCATCGGCAGGCAAGTAAGAAGATATGTTAGCGCCCCGCAAAGTAAAATATCGTAAACCCCACCGGGGGAATCGAAAAGGTATGGCAAACCGGGGCAACGCGGTGGCGTTTGGCACCTTTGGGTTAAAGGCCCTGGAAAACGGCTGGATATCCAGCCGCCAGATTGAATCTGCCCGTGTTGCTATTACCAGGAAAATCAGGAAATTTGGAAGAATGTGGATTCGCATCTTCCCTGATCATGCAGTCACCCAGAAACCTGCTGAAACCCGTATGGGCAAAGGCAAGGGCGCGCCCGAGTATTGGGTGAGCGTGGTAAAGCCGGGTCGCATTTTATTTGAAATCGAAGGAGTGGACGAAAAGCTGGCAGCCGAAGCATTTCGGCTCTGTTCTCACAAGCTGCCGATTAAGACCAAGCTGGTGGCCAGGAGGGAGACCTAGAAATGTATTCCGATGACCTGCTCTCCTTGTCAGTCGATGAGTTGAAGATCCAGTTGGAGGAACAACAGGAAGAGCTGACGAACCTGCACTTCCAGCAGGCCCTGCAGCAGCTGGAAGGCACCCATAAGATCACAGCTACCCGGAAAGTGGTAGCCCGCATGAAAACATTGTTACATGAATATGAATTGGGCATCAGAGAATTGAAGGCTGAGGGTTAATGACTACTACGCGTTCCAATCGGAGGAGATTGTCCGGTGAGGTGGTGAAGGCCTCCATGGACAAAACTGCGGTGGTGGTGGTCACGCGCCGTTTCCCGCATCCCATGTATAAGAAGTACGTCACCCGTACTAAAAAATATTACGTCCATGATGAGCAGAATACCTGCAACACGGGCGATCAAGTGGTTATTGAGGCTACGCGTCCGGTGAGCAAACTGAAGAGCTGGCGGATTAAAGAAATTACCAGGCAAGCCGCGGGTGTTGGAGAATAGGACATGATCCAGCAGGAAACACGCCTTAAAGTAGCCGACAACACGGGCGCCAAAGAAGTGCTGTGTATACGGGTATTGGGTGGCAGCAGGCGCCGGTATGCCAGTGTTGGTGATCTTATCGTAGTGACGGTAAAATCGGCCATTCCGGGTGGCATGGTCAAGAAGGGTGAAGTCACCAAGGCGGTTGTAGTGCGGACCCGTAAAGAGGTGCGTCGTCAGGATGGGTCCTATATCAGGTTCGATGAAAATGCGGCGGTGCTTCTGGACAACCAATCGGAGCCCATGGGCACGCGTGTTTTTGGCCCCGTCGCCCGTGAACTGCGCGAAAAGAAATATATGAAAATAGTGTCTTTAGCGCCTGAGGTTATCTGAGGATGAAAATCAGAAAAGGTGATGTGGTCAAGGTTTTGACAGGCGCTTATCGCGGCAAGTCCGGTAAAGTATTATTGGCTATGCCCGACAGGAACCGGGCCATTGTTGAGGGCATAAATTTTGTCAAGCGCCATACGCGTCCATCGCAGAATAATCCTCAAGGCGGCATTATAGAAAAAGAGGCGGCCGTTCATATATCCAACCTTATGCTGGTGGTGGACGGCAAACCTACGCGTATAGGTTATAAATTGCTGGAAGATGGCTCAAAGGTACGGATTTCGAAGAAGACAGACGAGACTGTTAACGAATAGTAATCAGCATGGCAAAGAACGAAAAAAAGAGCGAGAAACCGGACAAGAAGTCGACCGCTAAAGCCGACACTGACATGAAAGCCAAGAAAGCGGCCCCGGGTAAAGCTAAAAAGCCTGATTCCGAGAAAAAGCCCGGCGTAAAAAAGAGCTCGGCCCCGAAGGCGCCTGCCAAGAAAGTAAGCAAGCCTGGGGCGAAAGCAGCCTATTCTCCGCGGTTGAGGAAGTTGTATCTTGAAAAAATTGTGCCTGCACTGATCAAGCGCGTGGGATATAAAAACATACTGCAAGTCCCCGCTATTGATAAAATTGTCCTGAATATGGGATTAGGCAATGCGCGTGAGGATGCCAACATGCTGAAGGGCGCCCTTGAAGATCTGGCGGTTATATCAGGCCAGAAGGCCCAGATAACGTACGCTAAGAAACCCATTTCCAATTTCAAGATCAGGGAAAAAGATCCTGTGGGAGCCCGCGTGACCCTGCGTCAGAAACGTATGTACGAGTTTCTGGACAGGCTCCTTTCACTGGCAATACCGCGGGTGAGGGATTTTCGCGGCATGTCCAACAAATCGTTTGATGGGCGTGGTAATTACAGTTTTGGAGTGACCGAACAGATCATTTTTCCTGAAATCGATTATGATAAAATTGACAAAATCAGGGGGCTGGACGTCACCCTGGTAACGACGGCCAATACTGATGAGGAAGCCTACGAGCTGTTGAGTGCTTTTGGCTTTCCTTTCAGGGTGCGGCCCCAGGAACAGCAATCTCCTGAAGGAGCGAACGCCTAGTGGCAAAGAAATCACTGATTGTCAAATCGAAGCGGACGGCCAAGTTTTCAACGCGCCAGTATAACCGGTGCAACAACTGCGGGCGTCCCCGGTCCTATATGCGAAAGTTTGGCCTCTGCCGCATCTGTTTCCGGGAAATGGCCCTTATGGGCTGCATACCCGGTATAACCAAGGCTAGCTGGTAGGAGCGCCCGAACTGATGAGTATGTCCGATCCAATCGCAGATTTATTAACGCGCATCCGGAACGCCCAGAGCGCCAACAAACGCTGGGTGGATATTCCGGCGTCCAATCTGAAAAAGCGCATCAGCTATATTTTGAAAGAAGAACACTTTATTCGCGATTTCATTGTGGTGGAAGACCAGGTGCAGGATAAGATGCGCATATTTCTCAGTTATGATCACAAAGGGCTGCCGGTGATCGAGGGCATTACCCGGGCCAGCAAGCCGGGCCGGCGCCTCTATGCCAAATCCGGAGATATCCCGCGGGTTAAAGGCGGGCTGGGTATCAGTATACTGACGACGTCTAAAGGTGTTATCTCCGACAAAATCGCCCGGCGTTTGAACGTGGGCGGTGAAATTCTTTGTGAGGTCTGGTAAGAAAGATGTCGAGAATTGGCAAGAAACCGATTGTGATACCTGACGGTACTACCGTTAAAATCGACGGCCGGGCAGTAGCCGTGACAGGTCCGAAAGGCGAATTGGCCTTCAGCTACCCTGCGGGGATCAAAGTTGCGCAGGACGACGGCGTACTTATCGTTACCCGCACCACCGATGAAAAACAGAATCGGGCGTTCCATGGCATGGCCAGGGCGCTGGTGGCAAATATGGTTGAGGGTGTGACAAACGGTTTCAGCAAACAGCTGGACCTTGTAGGGGTGGGTTATACCGTCGAGCAGAAGGATAGTGATATTCTGCTTCATTTAGGGTATTCGCATCCTACATATTTTCAAGCACCGGCAGGCGTCGAGTTTGAGGTAATTAATCGCAACACCAGTGTAATCGTTAAGGGTATCGATAAGCAGCTGGTTGGCCAGGTGGCGGCAAAAATCAGGTCCCTGCGGAAACCTGAACCATACAAAGGTAAAGGAGTCCGCTACTCGGATGAGTATGTTCAGCGGAAAGCCGGCAAGACTGTTGGTGGAGTGGCATAGGCAAAATGATTAAGTCGGAACGCTATAGAATTGAGTTGCGCCGCCGTAGAAGAATGCGGGTCAAGAAAAAATTTGATCGCCATGCCGGCAAGCTTCGTCTGGTTGTGCACCGATCCGCCCGGCACATGAGCGCCCAGATAATTGATGATCTGAAAGGCGCTACCTTAGTCTCCGCGTCCAGCATCGAGAAAGGGTTGGCGCAACAACTTAAGGGCGCCAAAAGTAAGGTTGATACGGCTGGCCGCGTTGGTGAGATCCTGGCGAAAAGAGCCGCCGAAAAAAAGATTACACAAGTGGTATTTGACCGTAACGGGTATCTGTACCATGGTCGCGTAAAGGCATTGGCTGAGAGTGCCCGCGAGAATGGTTTGACCTTTTAAATAGAAGCTGATATGGCAATAAATCCAACTGAATTAGACCTGAAAGAAGAGACTCTGATTAAGATCAATCGGGTGGCCAAAGTAGTTACCGGAGGCCGCCGGTTCAGTTTCAACTCCATTGTCACTGTAGGCGACGGCAGCGGCCACGT
>DAOWIJ010000087.1 GCA_030640955.1 Fidelibacterota bacterium | reverse complement strand
TGTTCTTCTCGTATTTACTATAGCACAATTGATTATCATTGCGTCTTATTTATCTCGTTATTATCCACCTATATTTTTACTCATATTATATCAGTATTATTATGGCGCATATTAGGCATATTATTTGCTCTTTCTATGTATCCATATAACATTCTTCCTATTACTTATATTATATGTCTATCTTATTGTTCCATCATTATCCACATATTATATTGCTTACTATCACCTATAGTATGCAGCACTATATTATAACGTATGCACTACGCTATATATATTCTTTATTATCACCATATACTATTATTATAATACAATGATTATTATAAGATGTAATGATACCACGTTATTATTATGTCGATGATAGTATACATATAGTGTGTGTATATATGCACTATGCTAATACCATTATAGTATAATACTTGTAAGTACTATTATAAGCCCTGATAATGTTTAGTTATAGTATTCCATATCAACAACGTCCCCCCGTCGTCATAAGGCATTTATATGACAGTATATTTTCTATTATCATGGCATGTATTGTTATAACTATTATACTGTAATAATGCAATTGATCTAATGCCGTATATAGATATATACGTGTTACAAATATTTCTGAACGCTACAGTAATAATCTATAATGTTATCCTCATAACCTATTATACAATCTGTGAATACGATACGGCTTCGTTAGATAGTCTACTGATCGTAACCGCCACACCACACAATCATTGAGAGAGACATTTAACTGTGGTCCCCACAGTGATTGCAAGGCATGGCAAGCCTTGCATCCACCACCCCCAAACCAGTTGACAACTGATGGGCGCTGGTCTAATTTTTATTATGCTAGCATTATACGCTTTTTTAAATGGAAGGATTGAGCCATGGCGACGGTAGGAGTCTGTTTAGCGGGTTGCGGCGTGTTTGACGGGGCGGAGATCTTTGAATCGGTGGCCACACTGTACCATCTGGAGCAGGCCGGCGCCGAGTATCTGGCCATGGCCCCCAACATCGACCAGGCCCACGTGATCAATCATTTGACCGGGGAGGTCATGGGGGACGAGAGCCGCAATGTGCTGGTGGAGGCGGCCCGCATTGTGCGCGGCGACATCAAGGATATCGCTACCCTGTCAGCCGGTGATATGGACGCTCTCATTTTTCCCGGTGGGTTCGGGGCGGCCAAGAACCTGTCCAGCTACGCCTTCGATGGCCCCAACTGCTCGGTGGACACGGAGGTGGAGCGTCTGGTCAACGAGATCATCGCGGCCCGCAAACCGCTGGGGGCCATCTGTATCGCTCCGGCCATGCTGGCCCGAATACTCGAGAGTACGGAAATCAACAGTATGGTCACCATCGGCAGCGATCCCCAGACCGGCGGCGATATTGAAAAGATGGGCACGACCCACATGGAGTGCCCCGTCCGCGGGCACATTACCGATAAACAGAATAAAATTATCACGACACCGGCCTATATGCTGGCCGAAAAGATCGGCGAAACCTGGGAGGGCATCGGCGGGTTGGTGCATGAAGTGCTGGGTCTGATCGAGTCCTGAACGGACCGCTGTGCAGCTTAATTTGTAACAAGGGAAAGGGGCGGAGGTGTCCCTGCTGTCAGAAATTCAACTGCTTCGCCAAAGATGCCCGTTGCCACACCCTTAACAGAGGAGGTCAAGCCTTGAAGCGGATGCCTTTAATAACATACATTAATAGACTAATAATCGTTCCGTTTCTCTTTTGGGCGGCACTTATAACGTCTTGTGGGATTTTAGAACCAGAAGAGGAAAAGAAAGCAAAAGTTGAGGTTATATCAACAACGAAAGGAATGAAAAGCTATAATAGTCCCTTTATCACAATTACTATAAAAAACACTGGCAATGCGACTGCTTATAATGTCTCGTGCGATGTACAGGCAATAAGAGGAAATCTCATCGTTGATTCGGGTTTCGCTTATTTTGCAGGCGGGGGAGACATTCGCCCAGGTATGAGCGCTGTCGATGAGGCCATCTTTTTTGATCTTGAATCCCATAGTGATTATGATAGATTGGAGTACGAGTTAGATTGGATACAAAAATAGTAAGCGGTGCTTCCTGCACAACGGCACATAACAGTAAAGGTAAACGACCTGCTTTGAAGCCTACAGATGACGTTCTGAATAATTTCAATGGAACCACACCGCTGTTTCCCCTGCCCGATTACGTGCTGTTCCCTAAAACGGTGCAGCCTTTCCATATTTTCGAGCCCCGCTACCTGGACATGGTCCGGGACAGCCTGGCTGGCGAACGTCTGATCACCATTGCGCTGCAGGTCGAGAATGAGAAAGGCGATGCCACGCCGCACGCCCCTTTTCATCAGGTGGCCACGCTGAGCTACATCAACCAGGTGCGCAACCTGGACGACGGCACACTGAAAATCCTGGTGACCGGCCTGACCAAGGTGAGTACGGAGGAGGTCGATTCAGATCACGCCTACCGGCTGGTGGCGGTGCGGGCCATCAACGATTTTATCAAGGTCACCGACGGCGACAACAAGATGGCCCGGCTGATGCGCCTGTTCCAGGACATCCTGGATAAATCGGGAGCGCCCTACAGCCTGGAGATCCTCGCGGCGGAGGACACACCTATCGAGATCGCCACCCACATCATCATCAGCGCCCTGGCTATCGACGCCAAGCAGAAGCAGGGCATGCTGGAGCTGCAGTCGCTGGAGCTGCGCCTGGAAATCCTGATGAATTTCCTGGAAAGTGGTCTGCACAGTATCCATTCCATGGAGCGCTTCGAGCCTATACTGCCCAACAACCCCCAGTGGAACTGAGCGCCTGCAGCATATAATCAGGTATTGACGGTAATGATCGGTGGTTGAGGCCTAATCCAGCCAGTCCAGCTCGATGCTGCCCAGGCCCACCGAGGCGGAGATTGAAAGGGTCGGCTTGTCCGGGTCGTAGTCGTAACTACGGTAATGGCCCCGGCTGCGCTTCTGCAGCCCATGGGTTTCTACTGAGGACAGGAAACTTTCTTCGGCGTCCAGCTCCACGTTGTAGCCTTTGGGGATTTTCAGGGTAACCGAACCCAGTCCCACATTGATATCCACCTCCATATCAGCGTATTCCTCACCGCTGAAATCGAGATCGGCCGAACCGAGACCGCAGTCCACCGAAAGCTTTTTGGTCCGGGCATTGGACAACCGCCGGGCCTGCAACTCGCCCAGACCGTTATCAACCGAAACGTACCGCAGGATCGCGCCGTTTAAGGTGGAAAAATCAAGGGTCGTCTCGCCCAGGCCGTTGTCCATGGACAGTTCTTTTACCTGCAAATGGCCCAGATCCAGGTGGGCCTCTCCCAGGCCACAGGAAAAATCGATTTCCAGCGGTACGCTGGTGGTAAAATAGAGCTCACTCTCGGGTGAATCCATATCCTTGCGCACTCCTCCAATGCCCCAGCTGTCATGGCGGCTCTTGGTCGCCAGTTTGAATCTGGCCGTACTGCCGTCATCGATATACTTGATAAACGGTCGAATATATTCTTCGTCATACTGGATAAAACCGGTGACCGCCTTGGCCGGATTACCGCGCTCCAGTATTATCTCGCCAAAGCCAAACTCGATCTTGATATCCAACTGCTCCACATGCTCGGCCAGCGGTTCATCAACCGTGAGGATCATCCGTTCGTCCTGAGCTTGCACCAGTGAGCCGGTCAGCAGCAGGCCAAGAGCACTATGGATTAGAGTTCGCATAAACAGTCCTTACAGGTTTACCAGTCTGAAGTACATTACCCATTCACGGGAGCTGTGCTCTTTGGAGAGCGGCTTGTAAAATTCAAAGCGCACGTCGTCACCGCCGAAACCGATCCCCACGCTGTGGGCGCCACCATCCTGGATACCCTCCAGGTAGTCTGATGAAAGCAGACCCGCGGTTCCATCCCAGCTGTTGCCATAATTCCACAGCAATCCCATGAAATCATGATGTTTCCTCAGCACAAAAGCAGCCTTGATCAAACCGTAGGAGGTATTATAGCCAAATGATTTATAATCGTAACCACTGACCGATCCCAGACCGCCCAGGGGTGTCATGTGTTGATTGCCGTAACCGCCGGCATCCAGATCAGACTCGATGGCGCCGCCCCGGACGGATAGCTGGATGCCCAGCCTGGGGTGCAGCGACATAAACAGATCGACGTTGGCATCCTGGCGCGTGTAATCGAAATCGCTTTCTTCCAGCGTCTGCACGTACCTGATTCCAGCCCCGGCCGTAATACCGCGATGGAACGGTCCCACGGCATGGCCGATGTCGGCGTGGACCGCCAGATTGACGTCCTTGCCCGGCGTAATGTCAAATCCGGGCCGGAACTGCTTATCACCGCCAAACAGGCTCCAGTTGGTCGTATTCGGCATGAGAGCGTGAGTCTCATTGCGGTACTGTACCTTGACATGGGAAGATAGAGGTCCGTTGAGGATAAGCGAACCGCCAAAGCCTTCGGTCTCATACCAGTCAAACCAGTCTTCGTGCAGCAGGAAGGCCCCCAGGAAGTTCTCCAGGGGCAAAACCCGCCACTGATCATCGTTCCGGGGCTCGCTGTGAGCCTCGGCAATTACACCCAGGCGGTTGTTGAACAGGAACTCGCCCACGGCCAGCCTGCCGTACCAGCGATGGGGGCCAAAGGCGTAGCCTGCATAGCTGTGAATCTTGAAACCAGGCATATCATGGGTGTCAGGGCTGAAGGGCACATAAATGGCAACTCCCTCAGACCGGTTGTACCTGAAAGTGTGGTCGAAGGGTACCTCAAAATCGGGGCGGATGGCATTATAATCGCCGCTGCGGCCCGGCGTGAAGCTGTAATGACGGCCGTCATAATCGCTGGAATGCCCATTGCAGTTGTCCCGGTCATCATCCCAGTCATCATCACCCCAATCGCCTTTGTAACGCCACTCCAGGCTGGTGTCATCGCCGAAGATGTCCTCGGCCTGGCTGCGGGACATGCTGACTTTACCGCGATTGACCTCGATTACCTGTCCGGTCACGGTGGCGCCCGGGTCCCGATTGATTTTCCCGCCCAGGGCGTAGATACTGCCCTCAATGGTGGCGGTAGGCAGGATTTCAACTGCTCCGCCAATGACGGTTATGCGCCCGGTGACGGTGCCGGCCACGGTAAGGTCGCCGCCGATGACACGCAGATTGCCCGACCTGATCTCGCCTTCAGGGATAGTCAGGTCAGTGAAGATTTTGATCTCCCCGGAGGGTTCGACCCTGGCATTTTGCGTGCTCGTGGTATCATCCTCCTGGCCGAAAGCGGGAAGGCCAACCATCAGAACAAGTGTTACGGTTCCGAATTTTTTGCTGAATGGCCACTGCATGTCTCTATTCCTCACCCTGGTGAATTTCGATGGAACCCTCGCGGGTTTCGATGATTATGGTATGGTAGGGCGCCTCCTGCTTTAGCATACCGATAGTATTGCCGTTGTCTTTCACCAGGTCCAGATCAACGTTGCCACAGAAGTATTCCGCCGCATAGCGGGGCGAAAATCCGATAATCCTGGCTTCCACCTGTACCGGTTTTTCAGTACGGTAGCTCACATAAACGTCACCTGACCGGGTGGTTATTTCCGACTTCTCATCGGGCACGCCGTCAAGTGACATATCGATAACTTCAACATCACCATGATCGGTTTTGGCCCGCACGTATCCTGACACGCGGTTGATACTGATGTCGCCGCTGCGGGTAAATATGACTACATTACCCTGGGCATTCTCGATATCCAGGTCACCGCCGCTGCTGGCGGCTTCCAGATTGCCCCCCAGATTTTGGACTCCCACATCACCACCCGATGTCATCAGGTTTACATTGGCTGTGATCGCTTTGAGCTCAATATCACCGCCACCGGTGCGGGCCTCAATGTCTGTGCCGGTAAGATCGCTCAACTCAATATCGCCACCGCCAGTGGCCAGATCAAAGGATCCCTGGCAGCCCCACAGATCAATATCGCCGCCGCCGGTTTGCAGTTTGACCTGACCATTGGTCTTACGGCCCTCGATATCGCCGCCACCGGTGCGCAGGTCGATGCGGCCTTCAACATTGACTACATCAATATCGCCGCCGCCGGTTTTAACCTCCAGTTTGCCGGAGGTATTGGATACGGCAATATCACCGCCACCGCTAACGACGGCCAGGTCCCCGGTCAAATCGCTCAGGAAAACATCGCCGCCATACAGCTCGGTAACCACCGAAAAGGGATTAGGCACTTCCACATGGTAGTTGTAGGAAATACCCCTGCTGAGCCACGGGCTGGCTGAAAATTTATAGGAATCCGCGTCCAGGGTTTCGAGCGTGCCCATGCTTTTAGCGAATATAGCCTTGGCCTCGTCCTTGTCCTTGACTCCCTTGACCCGGATTTTTTCCTTCACTATGACAACCTGGACATCGGTGCCGATTATTTTAACGTCACCCGACAGGTTCTGGATCTTGATCCGGCCGTTGGCTTTGGCCTTGACCTTATGCACCAGGACCACCTGATAACGATTGTGGACCATTTCGGGCTCCGGTATTTCCGGGGGTATGGGTGTTTCGGCCACCTGACCGATGAGCGGAACGCATAGGCCGGCGAGTATCAATGCTCTATTATATGATGCCATACTCATTACTGAATATCCAGACTCTCATCGGAGAGATTATCCGGCGCCTGCGAGAGCACCTGGTAAGCCCGGAAACGGACGTTCTCAATGGGATCCATTCTGGAGACCAACAGCAGGGCCGACCGCACCGAAAGATCGTTCAGGAAGTAAGCCAGGTTCTCAACAGCCGCCCGGCGCACGCTCTCGTTCTCATCTTCCATCACCGTCTTTACCAGGGCATCCTTGGCCAAGGGCGACTGGACCCCGGTCAAACTCTTGATAACCGATAGCCTTACGCCCGGGTTATCATCCGATAACAGGGCCGATACCAGGGCCATGACCGTGGATTGCTTGCTCTCCAGGTTGGCCGTGTTACCCAGGATCTTGGCTGACTGCAGGCGCTGCCCGGGGTTAGGGTCTTTGACCAGTACATATTCCAGGGCGGCCAGGATGTCTTCCCGTTCGGTTGAGCCGGCCAGTTTCATTTCCCGGCCCACGGTGAGGTTGAGCTCCACCGGGGCTTCCGGATCGCCGCTGGCGCCCACGTCAATGCCCTTAACCTGCCCGGTTCGGATCAGGTCAGCCAGGTTTAGCTCGCTGGCAGCTTCTTCCTCGCCAGTTGCCAGCAGGCCGGTTGGCGCCGGAGCGGTAAACACGAAACGGCCCACCAGTACGCCTACCGCCACGGCGGATACCATGGCCAGGGCGGGCCGGGCGCTGGCCCAGTAATAGGGCAGCTCATCCCACCATATCCGGATGTCCTCAGCCAGGCGTTGCAGGAGACCGTGCTCCCCGGTCACCTCGATGGCGCCCAGTAACTGTGCACGCTGCTCCTCCAGCCAGCTCTCGTTTACTTTATAGGTCGGCTTGATTTCCTTGAACAGCTGCAGTAGCTGCTCTTCGCTCATAGCCGGGTCCTGGATGACTCGTCTAGGCATAAGCTGCCATGTCCTTCCTCAGTTTATGTGTGGCCCGGTGCAGGTAACGCTTAACGGTACCTGAATTAAGACCGAGCAAACTGGCGATGTCTTTAATTTTATGGCCCTGGTAATAACGCATCACGAATACGGTTTTCTGTTTCTGGGGGAGATCATCAACGGCGCTCAGAATCTGCTGCTGTTCGTCGGTGCGCTCAGTGCTGGTTTCCTCATAAACATCGTGATAGCCCTCATCCAGGGGGATATTCTCCAGATGATGGCGCTGTTTCCCCGTGCGGTAACTGAAACAGGTATTGGCGGCGATGCGGTACAGCCAGGTGTAGAATTCGCTCTTGAATTCAAATGCCGGCAGGTTTTTCCAGGCCTTCAGGAAAACCTCCTGATAGATGTCTTCCGCGTCCTCTTTATTCTGTAATATTTGCAGGATAACACTCATGATCTTTGCATCATAGCTAGCGACCAGTTCACAAAAAGCCCGATGATCTCCTCTCTGGGCTGCTCGAATTAATTTGACCCTGCTCTCATCCACTCTGCTGGCTCTCACCAAGTATGACCTGATTGAATCATGAAAGGTTGTCCTTTATCCGGGGTAAAAGGTAACGCCCTCCCATGAATAATTCAAGGGAGGGCGCTAGCTTTTGTTTTTCAGGCGTTTTGCTAGAGATTCAGCTTGCTCAGGGTCCCTTTGACGGCCTCGGCGGAGGCGCTCAAAGCGGCCAGCTCATCCTTGGTAAGATCAATATCGACGATCTTCTCGATGCCGTTGGCGCCCAACTGGCACGGTACGCCCATATAGATGCCCTCCAGGCCGAATTCGCCAGTGAGCAGGGCGGAGCAGGGCAGCAGCCGGTTCTGATTGTAAACGATAGACTCCACCATTTCAGCAGCCGCCGCTGCCGGAGCGTAATAGGCCGAGCCGGTTTTCAGGAAGTTGACGATCTCAGTGCCGCCCTTACGGGTGCGTTCCACCAGGGCTTCTATGCGGTCCGCCGCCAGCAGGTCGGCCAGGGGGATACCGCTGACAGTGGTATACCTGACCAGCGGCACCATGCTGTCGCCGTGGCCGCCCAGTACCATGGCCTGTATACTGCGGACCGATACACCCAGCTCCATGGCGATGAAGGAGCGGAAGCGGGCTGTGTCCAGGATACCGGCCATACCGACGACCTTCTGACTGGGCAGGCCGCTCTTGGCATGCGCCACGCTGCACATGATATCCAGTGGATTGGAGACCACAATCAATATGGCATTAGGGGACTTGGCCATGAACTTTTCGGTCACTTCACCTACGATCTTGGCGTTGGCCTCCACCAGGTCGTCGCGGCTCATGCCCGGCTTGCGGGCCAAGCCGGCCGTGATCACCGCAATCTGCGAACCGGCGGTGGCCCCGTAGTCGTTACTGCCGGTAACCATGGTGTCGAAGCCCTGCACAGGCGCGGATTCGTACATATCGAGGGCCTTGCCCTGGGGCAGTCCTTCCACTACATCAACCATCACTACTTCCTCGGCCAACTCTTTTTGAGCCAGCTGTTGTGCTGTGGTGGCGCCTACGTGGCCGGCGCCGATAACTGTGATTTTCATGACGAACTCCTTACTTTTGGATATAAAAAAACCCCTCAGGTCTGGAAGTTGATTCGCTCCGGATGCCTGTGGGGTTGCATAATATAGCTAGTCTGGATTAATTGAGAGGATATACGGAAACTTGTTTCCTGGAACGTCCTTTACGCTCGAACTTAACACGGCCATCAACTTTAGAAAAGAGCGTAAAGTCACCGCCCAGGCCCACATTTTGTCCGGGGTGCACCCGGGTGCCGTTCTGCTTGACGATGATTGAGCCCGCCGTCACGATCTGACCGTCGTAGCGCTTGACGCCCAGCCGTTTGGCATTGCTGTCGCGGCCATTCTTGGAACTGCCTACACCTTTTTTATGTGCCATTTCTTATAATCTCCTGCTGAATCGCCTTACTTCTTGGCGCTCTTTTTTGTGCCCTTGCCGGCTGTGTCCGGTTTGGCGGTAGACTTGGCAGCAGTCTTGGAACTACCGGCTTTCTTGGGCGCCGCTTTCTTGGGTATCGTCTTTTTGGGTGCGGCTTTCTTCTTATCAGCGGCGGCCTTGGGGGCTGCGGCCTTCGCGCTCTTGGTGGGAGCTGCTTTCTTGGGTGCCGCTTTCTTAGGTGTCGTCTTTTTGGCCGCTGCTTTCTTGGGTGCGGGCTTGGTCTGGCTGATAGAGTTTATGCGCACCATCGTGTAATCCTGGCGATGGCCACGCATTTTCTGATACCCTTTGCGCCGCTTGAAGTGGAAGACCAGCACCTTCCGGTCGCGGCCGTGGCTCAGGATAGTGGCATCCACCGAGGCGCCCGCCACTACGGGCCGCCCGATCTGTGCGTCGTTGCCGTCGCTCATAAGCAAAACGCGGTCAATGCTGAGATTGCCACC
>DAOWIJ010000257.1 GCA_030640955.1 Fidelibacterota bacterium | reverse complement strand
CGGCATCGAACATTTCCGTTACGGGGCCCATACCGTGGTCGCCGAGGAAGACGTAGCGGTGTCCGGGAGCATTACCCTCGAAAGCTTGTACGAAGCGTTCCAAGCGCCGATCCAGGTTATTGAGGCTGCGGTGGAGCTCGGCGGAATCAGGTCCGTAGTGATGGCCGATACTATCCAGTTCCCCCACGAATATCAGGAACAAATCATACTCACCACTACGTGAGCTGTCCAAAGCCAGCTGCAGCCGGTCTTCATCGCTACTGCCGGAAGGCAAATTCAGGGCGGTAAAGGAGTCGTAATAGTACGACTTCCCGGCCTCGGCCATCTGGTCCAGCAACGATGGACGAGGGAAGGCGCCCGGCAACCGATGATCCAAGCGGTCTTCCGTCAGCGCGAAGTAGGGGAGAAAGCGGTAAGGAATGTGGTAGGACTTGAGGGGGCGGCGGTCATTCCGGTTAAGCCACCGATCCGCCAATCGGCGAAAGAGGCGATAATATCCACCGGGCCGGCGGCGACCCGGCAGGGCGGCGTTCTTCGGGACCAGGGACTCAAGCGCATGCAGCACAGATAGACCACGGGCACCCTGGTAGGGACTGTTTACGGGATCAAATCCGATGGCGGTGAAGAAGCCGGATTCTCGCGGTGTGAGACCGGTCAGGATCTCGCTGCGCTCACAGAAACCGAATCCGGGAATAATCCGGCGATAATGCGTACCTTCGTGGGCGGCCCGCCATAAGAAGGGCATATGTTCTTCGGTCACATAATCATGACGCAGTGCATCAAGGAGGAAAAAGACCGTCGCCATTACTCATTGACCCGCAGGCGGGCCACATGTACCCTGGCATCGTCCCACGTCTCAGGCGCCGGTGTCTGCGGGTCCAGTTGTTTCAAGAAGCGGTTGCCCTTCGCGAGGAGCGCCTCATCGATCTGCCCTTGCCGGTAGGCCATGGCAATATAGAGCTGCGCCGCACGCAGTTTCAGGGTGGTTTCGTACGACCAGGTTCGCCGCAGCAGGATCATGCCCACCCGCCATACTAACGCACGCGGTGCCCAGCACATGGCCCGCAGAATTTGCTCCGGGGTTCGCACATCACGTCGATAATAGCGGCTGAGGGCAAGCAGCATGTCATTGAAATACAGCTCAAACACCTGCCGGTACAGGGCGACAACCTGATCCGGTTCCATCGTGGGGGCCTGCGGTGTGAACCTCTCATCCAGGGCCCACTGGCACAGTTCGACGAACTTCGGCCGGTGCTGCTGCAAGGCGATGATCCGCTTGACCTTTTCCCGGTAGCTGAAGTGGTAGGCCTCCTTGGTGAGCAGCCATCCATCCACTACCGCCAGCACGGCCTTGGTCATCTGGTTGCGGAAAAAGCGGCTCTCCTCACCCTGAAGTGTTCGCTTGAAACCGTCACGATCCAGCGATCCCAGGAAGGTCCACAGCCGTGTGAAGAACAGGGTTTCGGTATCTTTCAGGGGCAGCCGGGCCGGGTCCATATCAGGAATCAGGTCCAGAACGGTAGGATCGCCCCAGATGACCTTGCTGGCGTGTTTCAGATCGTAGTTGAAGATGGACGGCTTCAACCGGGCTAGTTGAACCGGTGTCTTCTGCCCGATATCCACCCAGCGGATGCCGATCTGCGCGGCCAGTTCCTTTCGCAAGGGCTGTACTTCCTCATCAGGAATAGGTCGCTCAGTTATGACCAGCACATCGTAGTCGTTGTAGGGGCGGACATCTCCCTCCTGGCTGATCACCCAGCTGCCCTCGTCCCGGCCGTAGCCGCCATAGAGGATGAGGGCGCGGGGCTTCATCCCTGACAACGTATCGATAATCAGGTCAAGGTCCCGCTGAAGCCTTGCCTCGTGGAGCGGCATATCACCGACTGGTGTCATTACCTGTATGATTACTTGCCCTTAAAGATAGGCGCAAGGGACGATACGCCCTCCAGCCGCCGGACCCAGGATGCCGGAAAGAAAGACAACAGGTAATAGGCGGTGTAGCGCTTGCTTCTCAGAACAAGTGCTGGGTAATGCCTCAGGACTGGCGTCAGGGTTTGTCGAACTTGCTTCAAATTCCCAGTCACGAAATAATGCCACGCCAATTGAAGGTCGAGTAACGCCATGCGATAATCAACATCGACCCCTTCCTGCGTTATCAGATCATCATACCTATCAGCAATATCGAGTAGCATCTGACGATTGTTCCGGTTGGAGACCAGTTGTTGCCGACTCGTATTGCCTGGATGGATTCTGCGCGAGACCAGGATTTCTGGGATATAATCGAATTCATATCCGGCTGCTGCAATTTGTAACATAAACTCATAGTCGGGACAAAACGGATATATGGGATTATATCCCGCAACCTTGTCAAATATATGCCTGGGAACCATAATTGAGCTATTTAGTGTGAAAGCCCCCATGAATAGTCTCTTGAATACTTGCCCTCTAACGCCTACTGTAACTGTATTGCTCCGTTTTCGGGTTGTATCCAGATTTGGTTGATCTCTATAGGTATAAACCAAGCCGATTCGTTTTTCCGTATCATCGTCTAAAACCTTGACTTGCTTTTCGAGTTTTTCAGGATACCATGTATCGTCGCCGTCAATAAACGCAGCGTACAAACCTGATGCCAAAGAAAACCCATGATTTATTGAAGCTGCCTGTCCCTGGTTTTGTTGTGAGACGTACAGAATCTTGTCCGGATATTGATTCGCATAGTGTTCAATAATTTCTTCCGTCTTATCTGTTGAACCATCGTTAATTACAATAACCTCAAAATCCTGATACGTCTGTCCCAGAATAGAATCCAAGGCTTCCGCTATGTATTGCTCCTCATTATAACAGGCTAGTATTACCGTGACCTTAGGCATTAGGATATGCTCCTATCGTTTACCTTTGCGTTATCAATCATAAAAACTAAGTCGGCAGACATTAAGATGAAGTGTTTTTAATAGGGTAATTTAAATAATACTCCCTAATTCTAGGGACGTTTAACAGGAACAGGGCTATGCATGTGAAGATGAATAGAATGATTAGATTGGGATGCCATACGTTGTTGATACCATAGGCTGCCCCAAGGACAACGAAAGCTTTGAAGAAGGAAAGGGCCAGATGCCTATAAGATAAACGAGCAATGTGAAAGTGGAATATTATGCCATATAGGATGGTACCGAGACTGATTGAACCCAACACACCTGCTGCCGCACCGGTAATACCATAGCGGGGTGTAAGGATAGAAACAAAGATAGTTAAAGATATGGCTCCGTAGATCGTCATATAAAATGGGATTTTGGTCTTTCCATAGTAGAGCACTACGGGGTCCCAATAGCCGAAGATCATCCGAAAAGCGGTAACAACGGTGAAGATCTGAAACACCGGCGTAGCGGGTCCCCACTTGTCACCGAAGATAAACACAATCACAGTCTCGCCATAGAAAAACAATATGACGATGGGGATTAAAAAGAGAATAAAAGTAATGTCAGATAAAGCTGCGAAAATCTTCTTGATGATCTCGTCATCCCCGATCCGGCTGAAGGTTGGGAAAAGTACTGTATTAATCACATGACGGAATCTGGTCAGGTAATGGGTCATCTGAAAAGCGAGCCAGTAATAGCCCAGTTGGGTCTCATCCAATAGGCGGGCTACTATATAATAATCGATATTCCAGTAGAAGTAAATCAGGACCGCGCTTCCCATAAGGGGCCAGCAAAAGCGGAAAATATCACGCAAAATATCACGATTCAAAGCCAGGTGGGGACGTAAGGGGGCGATCCACCACAGGACCAACGCCTCGGTGAACAATGTAACCAGGCGCCAGGCCACCAGGCCCCAAATTCCGAATCCCAGGTAAGCCAATAGAATACCAATACCAGCGGCAACCGCCTGTGCTATCACCATGGGCATGCGAGCCCGGAAGAAAGACAGCTCTTTTTCGAACAGGCTCCGGACCCTGGAAAATGGATTATAGAAATAAGCAATGGTCAGCACCTGCACGTAAGAAGTGAGGTGCTCACTACCTAGAAGACGCATCAGAGCTGGTGCCAGCCCGATGACGAGAATGGAAAAGGTCGTAGCGAGAATAACCTCGATGGTAAAGACGTTATTGAATTTCTCCTGGATATCACCGGCTTCCCTAATGAGGTACTTATCGCCCTGGATATTTGCCAGAGTACTGAAAAAGAAAGCCACCATGACAGAAAAAGCCAGGGCCCCGAAGTATTCGGGAGCAAGAAGCCGCGCCAATACAACTTGGGTTGTAAAGCCAATGAGCATCTGAATGGTCATGGCAGCGATTGAGATGGCACCCCCCGCTAAAGACCTTCCATAAATAGTCTGTAGATTCGTTGTGATATCTATTCTATTCTACTTTGATACGGTGGTTTGGAATTGGTTATCTAAGACAGGTTTATATTGACTTACTGATCTGTTTGGGCCAGAAAGTCTGTAGCACCCAATGATCCGGGATGAGTTTCCCAGTATCTCTCCCAGCGCGACGTGGATTTCCCTCAGGTTCCCTTCCGGCGGCGAAAACTGACATTGAAGCGGAAGGCTTCCCGTATCTCGTTAATCTTCGCCTGGGCATCACTATCCATAGGTTGGCTATTAATTATGTTCTGGGAAATGCTAATTCCCAGACTGAGGAACAGCCCGAAGAACAGCCCGCCCAGGACGATGATCGTCCGGCCCGGGCCGGTTGGTTCAACAGGGGGTACCGCCGTATCCAAAACAGTTAGAACCGGCTTGCTACGTTCCATCTCAATTTCAGCGCTGGCCAACTGGGCTTGCAGTTCGCTATAAAGTTGTACTTTGAAATTCACCTGTCGCTGGAGTTGTTCCATCACGGCTTTAAGTTTCGCCGTCGTGGGCGACAGATTCTGATCCAGGAAACGGGCTAATTCACGATCGGCCGCATCAAGGTCCACCTGCGCCTGACGGAAACGTGATTGAATGAAGAAAAGGTTTTCCTCAGCTTTCTCGGCATGCAGGGTCCGAATCCGTTGCCGTAGATTGTACATCACCGCCTGGGTGATATCCGCGGCCAGCTGGGGATCCTTGGCGGTAACCTGGATATGCATGATACCGGATATGCGGTCGATACTGACATTGAGCATATCGCCGAACAGCTTGATGGCTTTCTCCTCATGAAATGTCGGATATCCACGGCTGCTCTTGGTCTGGATATAACGGTGTTTCTTCTCCCGTGATTTTTTCATGATGGTTCGCGGCAGACCGATGGTATACTTTTTCACTGTACCAAGGATGAGTTTGCCTAATCCGGGCTTCCGGGCCAGGTATTCTGTCAGAGTGATCGTGGTGTCCAGGTCGCGGATATAGAACGACTGGCGCACAGTCACCAATAGAACCTCCCGACTCATCAGAACGGCTGGGAAGGCATCAACTGTCAACCCCATTTGCTCACCGCCCAGGTTGATACCGAGACCTCGCAACGCGGCCAACCCACGATTCATTCCCCCATCCACACTACTTACAGATTCCCGGATAACGCTCACCGTGGCGGTATAGGTGGAGGACAGCGAAATAGCCACAATAAGGGCCAACAGGGTGATAATGCCCGTAGTTTTCCCGATAAACCTGCGTCTGCGTGCCAGTAGCACCGACAGGTCCAGAAGAGAGATGCTCGGACCTGAATCCTTCGACGGT
>DAOWIJ010000040.1 GCA_030640955.1 Fidelibacterota bacterium | reverse complement strand
GATAAAATATCCTTGCGCCGGAA
Source organism: Fidelibacterota bacterium (assembly GCA_030640955.1). Classification (GTDB taxonomy): domain Bacteria; phylum Fidelibacterota; class Marinisomatia; order SCGC-AAA003-L08; family TS1B11; genus DAOWIJ01. Next base: position 2,384 of record DAOWIJ010000040.1, on the reverse strand, counting down.
CACCAGAAATGCCGCGGCAGTGAAAACAACCGAATAGATACCCAGGTTAAGCAGGCTCGCGGCTACTTTGTCCCACGGTACCACTTCATAAAAAGCGTACTGCCACAACACGAAGTGGGTCATAAACAGATGCTCCTTCAGGGCAGCCAGGGCATCCAGGTCTATGACTGTCAAGACGCCGCTGATTATGAGCACGGCCATGGTGCCTACGATCGGTCCTATGGCGTTGGTAACGGTAACCGAAAACAGGAATGTCAGGGTGGTGACCGTCAGCATGATGTACATGGCAAAGGCGTATGCCAGGGCGAACCGCACCAGGGCCGTCTCGAAGGGCAGCACCAGTATGCCCTCGTCATCTATGAGGAATACATCGCCCGTGCCCAGCCAGGCATTGCCAAGCACCAGACTGAGAACACCCATAAAGGCCACCAATCCGGTGCTGTAAGTCGCCGCGGCCAGCAGCTTGGCTGTGAGAATCCGCATACGGCTCACGGGCCTGGTCAGGTAAAGGCGCAGGGTTCCGGCGGTACCTTCGCCTGCCACTACATCCCCCGCTACCAGGGTAATGAGGAACGGTATGTGAATGAACAGGGCATTCATGATCAGGTGGCTGGCCCACATGCCGTTGGCCAGATTGCCGGTGGTGATAAAGCTCTCGCCAAGCCGCGCCAGCATATTCCGCTGAACAGCCGCCCCACCCGCGTGAAAACCCCACATCACCAGGGGAATAACTATACCGACAGCGGCGAAACTGATGTAGGTCCGCCACTTGGAAAAGGCCTTGATGAGTTCATTTTTATACAGTGGCCACATAGATCAACAGCCGCGGATCAGGGCAGCTCCCTATGCCCGAACAGCGAGAGAAAATAGTCTTCCAACCGGGAAACGGGTGTCAACGAGTATATTTTGACTTTGGCCTCGGCCAGGGCTGCCGCTACCACCGGCCGATTGTCGTGGTCCACCCGGAAGCGGATATGGCGCTCGTAAATGGCAATTTCGCTGACCTGATCAAGGCCTTCCAGCACTCTGTTGGCGGCCTCCAGCGGTTCGGCCCACAGTTCGGTCAGGCTGGCGCTTTTTTCTGAAAGGAAGGTTTCCACCGGACCGGTCACCAGCAGTTTGCCTTCATTCAGTACGGCCATGGAGGTGCAAATCTGTTCCACCTCGTGCAACAGGTGGGTTGACAGGAATACGGTCATGCCGTCATCCTTGGCCAGTCCCCGGATGAGGTCCCGGACCTCGCGCATCCCCTGGGGGTCCAACCCGGAGGAGGGCTCATCCAGAATCAACAGGCGGGGATGATGCAAGACTGCCTGTCCGATCCCCAGGCGCTGTTTCATGCCGTGGGAAAATGCCCTTACGTGGTCATCGGCACGGTCAAGCAGACCCACCAGGTCAAGTACCTCCAGGCAGCGGTCATCCGAAATGCGCCGGCCATGATCGGCATATAGCCGGGCCAGCATTTTCAGGTTTGCCAAGGCGGACAGGTTCTCGTAAAAATCGGGTGTTTCGACCAGGGCGCCTACGTGGGCCAGGTAGCCGGGATAAGCCGATTTTATGGATTGTCCAAACACGGTCGAATGACCGGAAGTTGGCTTGATCAGCGACAATAATATCCTGATGGTCGTGCTTTTACCGGCGCCATTGGGGCCCAGGAAACCGAAGATTTCACCTTCCGGCACCTCCAGGGACAAGCCATCAAGGGCCCATCGTTTGCCGAATCGTTTTGAAAGGTTATCTATTCCCAGTACCGCTGTAGACATGCCCGGAATGTATAGCTCCCCATGCGGCTCGGCAGCCATAATTAATTTGCCGGTAAAGTAAACATGCCCAAGTGACATGAAAGGCCTCGCCACGTTGCCGGTGGGAACTTTTTTACAGCTCGGGCTTGACAAAAACTAATGCAAAGACTAGATTAAGCCGATTCACGGGGCTGGCACTGAAAAGGAAAATACTGGAGCATACCATTATGTTACGATACTGGTTTCAGCTGGGCGCATCTATCGTGTTGCTCAGCCTCTACGCATGCATAGGACCGGATGATGATGAACCTGATTATTCCGTTTTGCCCCGGGACCTGACACCTGAGGAGCAGGAACTCACCCAGGCGGCTGACCGCTTCGGCCTGAAGCTGTTCCGTGAGGTGGTGTCTCAGGACGTTGACGGAGGGAACATCTTCATCTCACCGCTGTCGGTCTCCATGGCCCTGGGGATGACGGCCAATGGCGCCGCCGATTCGACCCTTAACGCCATTCGCGCGACCCTTGAACTGGACGCCCTGACCGAGGAGGAGAGCAATCAGGCCTACCAGGGCCTCATCGAGTTGCTCCTGGCTGCCGACCCCGAGGTCCAGTTCGATTTGGCCAACTCCATCTGGACCCGGG
>DAOWIJ010000002.1 GCA_030640955.1 Fidelibacterota bacterium | reverse complement strand
GATGCGCGCATTCCAATCGCCGGTGCGGGGGGACGAGATTATGGAGCTATGCGGTATCGCTCCAGGGCCGCAGGTGGGCGAGCTCAAGACAGCTATAGAAGAAGCTATTCTGGAAGGGGAGATCGAAGACGATTACGACGCCGCCCTGGCCTACCTGCACCAGATCAAGGACTCCATTCTGGCGCAATAACTGAGAAGTGGGGAGAAAACCACGATGGAGGTGGATGGGTAATGGAGCTGTACGGGCACGACCCCGACATTGAAGTCGGGATGCTTGGCACGCGCCGTGTCCCAACGAGGAACCCAGCGCTTTAAAATAGTTCTTGCCTTTATACTGCTACGGTGTTATACTTAGGTAGAACACTAGAGCAATAAAACAGTGCTTTCATCGAAACAATCATTTTATTTAGCAGCAGGTAAGGTCGGTGCCGCAACGCTGGAAAGGTCCACGCATGACCATCACCTTTAATCAGAACACGCCTATTTATCTGCAGGTCGCGCGCATGATCAGGGACGCTATTCTGACCGGGGATCTGAGTGAGGGGGAGGCTATTCCGTCGGTGCGCCGAATATCGGTAGAGCACAGCCTCAATCCCCAGACGGTGCTCAACGCCACCCAGACGCTGGTGTCCCAGGATGTGCTCGAAAAGCGGCGGGGACTGGGTATCTTCGTCAAAGAGGGCGCCCGCCAGCGGTTGCTGGATCAGGAACTGGAGATCTTCATTACCGACGAGATTCCGGCGCTGACGGAACGGGCCCGACTGCTGGGCGTATCGACGCAGGAAATTGTCAAGCTAATCAAGCAGAAATCTAAAGGCTAGGCTATGGATGACTTTATCAGATTACAGGGTGTCTCAAAATCGTTCGGCTCAACCCGGGCGCTCAACAACGTCACTCTGGAAATACCGGCGGGGCGTATCGTGGGGCTGGTAGGACCCAACGGGGCCGGCAAAACCACCCTGTTACGGGCCATTACCGGTGAGATCGCCTATGATGGCGACATCAACGTATTGGGACTGGAGCCCACCGCCCAGCGGGCTAGATTGATGGAGTCGACCGGCGTGATTCACGATGTGGCGGTGCTGCCCCCGTGGATGAAGGTCAGCCACCTCCTTGATTATGCGAGTGGCATTCGCCCCAGTTTTAACCGTCAGCGTTGCGAAGAACTTCTGCAGAAGACGGCAGTGACCCTGAATCGCAAGGTGCGCCAACTCTCCAAGGGCATGAAGACCCAACTCCATCTGGCCCTGGTGCTGGCTACCGAAACCCGACTGCTGGTGTTGGACGAGCCCACCCACGGTCTGGATATCCTGTTCCGGAAGCGGTTGTATAATTCGGTGCTGGAAGACTATTATGACCAGGATAAATCGGTACTGATCAGTACGCACCAGGTGGAGGAAGTGGAGCATATTCTGAGCGACGTCATCTTTATCCGTGAGGGCGCGGTCATGCTGTACACGACCATGGATGCGCTACGCAGCGAGTTTGTGCAACTGACCACCACTGCTGAACAGGCCGACGAGGTCCGGCAGTTGAAACCGCTGTCGGAACACGATCTGTTTGGCAAGAAAGTATTCCTGCTCCGCTCGGTTGACCCGGCAAAACTGAAGGGGCTTGGGGAAGTCCAGGCGCCTACGGTGGCGGATGTTTTCGTAGCGCTGATGGGAGGTGTGGCATGAAGCAGTTCATGACGTTGCTGATCAGGGAAGTGCGGGAATGGCAGACCGCCATAATCATCATCCTGTCACTGTCTGTGCTGGCTATGGTGGGCAGCTCCTTTGCCCTGCATAAAGGGGCACGCGTGCTGGAAGATGAAGGCGTTACCATCAGGTACGGTGATGACGATGACGATGACGATTACGATGAGGATTCAGTATACTTTGGCGATATCGATGATCTTGATGATGAGGAATGGTTATCCCCCAAGGAGTGGATGCATTACGGCCTGGATCCATTCTATCTGCACAAAAGTAATCCCCATCTGGTGCTGTTTCTCTGGAGCCACTTCCTGCGATCGTCCATCTCGATGCTCAACGCCGGTTTGCTCCTGCTGGCCCTGTTTTACCTGGCTGATGCCCTGTACAAGGAACGGGCGGACCGTTCCACCTATTTCTACCGCAGCCAGCCGGTGACCGATACCGCCCTGATCGGCTCCAAGCTGTTGGTGGGCACGGCGGGCATCGCCCTGTTATCCTGGCTGTTGAGTCTGGTGTGGGTAGCCTATGCCCAGGCAACTTTCCCCGCGGAAATCGAGGCGATGCTGACAGCAACGGGCAGGTCTGTTGCGCAGATTGCGGTTCTGGACCTGATGGGTGACTGGTTCGTATTTCAGCTGGTCCAGACCATATGGCTGCTGCCCTACGCTTTGTACCTGCTGCTGGTATCCGCGGCGGCGCGCAGCCGGCCTCTACTGGTCGCCATTGCGATTCCCGTCCTGCTTGTCGTGCTCCTGAGATTATTGGGCGGCAATGCGGCCATTGTGGCGCTGCTGTTTGATAATATCCCGGCGGTAGGGGATATGCTCTTCGAGCAGTGGCAAGGCCGAATTGGTGACTTTGCAGCGCCGGGAAAAACCCTGGAACTGTTTAACTCATTCAGCGGTTACATTATAAGTCCGCGTACGCTGTGGTCGTTGGCGGCGTCTGCCGTGCTGGTGGTAGCTACCTGGTTTGCATACCGGCGGAATTTTGTCCCATCCTGAGGCGCCCGTACGGATAGGCAGGCTTATTTCTTGGTTGGGGCGACCCGTTGGGTCGCCCGTACAGGGAGGATTCAGCGAGATGGTCCCCCAATGGAAGAGCTTTAAAGATGGTGCGGACACGGCCCCAACATTGAAGTCGGGATGCTTGGCACGCGCCGTGTCCCAACGAGAAGGCCAGGACGGAGCACAACCACACCGCCCTGCAGCGCCAGATAGACCAGTTGGTATACGTGAGGCGCAATATTTGAGGTTTGCCAGGATTGATTTGATTATCTTTTAGGCAAATAATCGTTCGTCACCAGCGGTAATCGACACGGTTTACCGTCTGGGCTAATAATTCAATTGCTGGAGGTGGGGCTATGGAAGAAACAAATGCTGTTACAAATCCGCTAATTGTCACGTTCAAGCGTTTGGCAGGGATTTTTTTCGCTCCCAGGGCAACTTTTACGGCCCTGTCGGAGTCTATTCATACGACCGATATCGTTATCCCTTTGCTGCTGCTGTGGGCCATATCACTGGCGATCATGCCGGTGGTGCAGCCCATCGCGATGGAGGAACAGACGCAGAAAATCCTGCAGAGCACCAAGATTCCTGATGACCAGAAGGATCGAATGCTCGACCAGATGGAAGTCATGCAGCAGAGGACGAGTGGCGCGACAGGCGCCGTTTTGAGCGTGGTTGTCTCAACAGCGTGGTATGCCGTATTGGCTGGCGCGTTGATGTTCTTTGGATCGTTTATCATGGGAGGCCAGGCGACCTTCAAAGCCACTTTCACGGTACTGCTGTATTCTCAAATGGTGAGTATTATTGAAACGGCCCTGAAAGTGCCCCTGATGGTGCAGGCGGCCAGCACTCAGGTAGAAACCGGACTGGCGCTTCTGCTGCCTGCCGGCATGGCGGACTCGCTGATCTACCGGTTCTTCCATCGTCTGGACCTGTTCAGCGCCTGGAAGGTAATCCTGGCGGCGATGGGGCTGGCCCTGATTTACCGGGTGGACGAAAAACGGACCCGCCTGCTGCTGCTCGGCAGCTGGGTGCTGATCATGTTCTTCATGGCCTGGCTGATTGATGGACGCGCTATCGCTATCGGTTAACGGATAGCAACTACCTGGCAGCTTCGGAACGGCAGGAGAAATATGTCTACCGGTATCACCCAGGCAGATTAACCTTTAATCATTGTAAGCGTCTAAGTGTTAGGATATTGTATGCTGAGAATCTTGTCCATCTATCTATTTTCATGGTTGCTCCTGACGTCCCTGTCGGCCCAACAAGGATCGGCCCTTTCCCTTGATGACCTGCTGGCCATCGGCCTGCAAGGTAATCAAGGAATCAAGATTGCCGACCGCAATCTGGATGCTGCCAGGGCCAGCCGACAAGGGTCCTATTCCGGACTGATACCTTCCGTACGGGCATCGGTTAACCGCGATATGGACCCCAAAGAAATCGAGCTTGCCGGTGGATATAGGATTAAACCGAAGCCTTACAGTTCGTCCATGTCCGTGAGCCAGACCCTTTTTGATGGCGCCACGTCCTGGTACAACAAACGCAGCGGTGACAATGGCGTGGATCGTGCCAGGGCCGGATTCGCCAAAGCCCGCAACGACGCGCTGTTGAATATTTCCCAGGCCTACTACCGCCTGTTATCGGCTTTGGAGCTACTGGAGGTGGCCGAAGAAGCGGCTGCTCTCAGCCGCCGCCAGCTGGAGTTGGTGGAGGAGAGGTACCGTCTGCAGGCCGTGCGTGAAAGCGACCTGTTGAAAGCCCGGGTCAATCTGGGCCAGCGGGAAGCGGCGGTGTATCAGAACCGGTCCAGCGTGAATGATGCCGCCACCCGGCTGAAGCTGGTGATAGGCGTCGATCCCATGGGCGCGCTGGAGGTACAGCGGGATAGCGTAACTATTGAGGCCATGCCCGACAAGGAAGTCGCCCTGCGCTCGATGCTGACCAACAATCCGGACTTACAGCAGCAAACGCTGGCCGCGGAGGGTGCCTGGATTAACGCCAAAGCTGTTCGGGGTGTTATGTTGCCTTCCGTGGGCATATCCTATTCCGGCAATGCGCTGGGGCCCAACCTGGGTGACGTGTTCTCAATGGATTCCTTGACCAGCAACAGCGCCACCCGGCTGAACATTTCAATACCACTGTTTACCGGATTGCGCAATAGCAGCAATTACCGTCGCGCCCGCTACGCGGCCCTGGCCGAGGATGAACGGCTGGCGGCCACCGAGATGGAGCTGAAACGGCAGTTGGAAAACACCTATGTGAACCTCGAAGTTCTGCACAGCACCTACCCGATCAATAAGGAAGTGCTGGCCTCGGCGGAGGCCGATGTGCGGCTGGCGGAAGAGCAATACCGGCTGGGCGCCATAGCCATATTGGACCTGTTGGATGCCCAGGTATCGCTGATCACCGCCCGCAGCAGCCTGGTACGCACAACCTATGACATCAAGATATCGGAGGCGCAACTTGGCGCGCTGATGGGAGCCCTTACCGAATGAAAATCGATCTGAAACTACTGAAAACGAAGCCGGTACTGATCGGAATCGGAGTTGTTGCCGTACTGGCCCTGATCATTGTGAAAAATACAGGCCGGGATGATAATCCGGAGGCCAGGCCTAAGGGACCGCCCATAGCGGTTCAGGTGGAGAAGGTTACCCGCCAGATGGTGGAGCAGACGGTCACTGCCGCCGGCAAAATCAGGCCGGTCTTCGAGACGGAGATCTCTTCCAACGTGGGTGCTCAGATCATGGACCTGTACGTTAAGGAAGGCGATAAGGTTGAGGCCGGAGACCTGCTGGTTAGCCTGGACCGGGCCCGCTATGAGGCCGCCTACGAACGGGCCAAGTCAGCCCTGCGCTCTGCTCGCGCCAATGAGAAAAAAATCAAGGCGGAAATTGACCGAGGCAGGCAGCTCTACGAAAAAAACCTGATCAGTCTGCAGGACATGGAAGCCCTGGAAGCGTCGTACGAGTCGGCACTCAGCCAGAGCGAGCAGGCAGCCGCAATGCTGGAGCAGGCCAAGGACGACCTGAATAAGACCGAACTGATCGCTCCCGATGGCGGGGTAGTTACCAAGCTGAACAAGGAGATCGGCGAAATGGCCCTGGGCTCCACGTTCCAGGCCGATGTGCTACTGATCATTTCCGACCTTACCTCCATGGAGATTGTGGTGGATGTAGACGAGACCGATGTGGTGGACGTGGCCTTGCTGGATCCGGTGGAAATCGAGATTGACGCCATACCGGACACCATTTTTTCCGGCCGTGTTTCGCGGGTGGCCCACTCGGCCACCATACTAGGCCTGGGGACACAGGAGCAGGCGACAAATTTCGAAGTGATTGTAACCCTGGACATCAACCTTGAGGGGGGTGTCATCGATTCCCGTATTCGACCAGGCATGTCGGCCACGGCCACCATCATAACAGCCCGCCACGATAGCGTGCTGGCCGTGCCCATCCAGGCGCTGGCCGCCCGCCCGCCGGTGATGAAGAAGCCCGAGGGCGAAGATGCGGAATCGGACTCCACTGATCAGGACAATAAGAGTGCCCGACGCGGTAAAGGCAAGCGCCCTGATCCGGAAAAGGGGAATCGCGGGGGCAAACGGATGGACAAACCTGAACCGGTGGAAGTGGTATTCGTGGTCAAGTCCGACAGCGCCAAGTCCGAGGTGGGCTTTTTTACCAAGCTGTTTGGCGGTAAAGCCAAGGAGGAGGTTGAGCAGCGTCCCGTGAAGCTGGGCATTTCGTCGGATACCCATTACGAGATATTATCGGGCCTGTCCGAGGATGAAGAGATCGTGATCGGGAACTACCGGGCGGTGAGCCGGGAGCTGCAGGACGGCTCGCTGATCAAACGCCGGGAGATGGGTGGTCCGGAAGGCAACCGCCGCCAGAGCCAATGAGCCCTGCCAAGCGGAATAGCGTTTCCACAGACCCGGTATCTTCGAACGGCCTGATCAGCTTTCGCGGTGTGACCAAGGTTTACGATATGGGCAAGGAGCAGGTGCACGCTCTCCGCGGCATCGACCTGGATATACAGCCCAACGAATACATCTCGATCATGGGGCCGTCCGGCTCGGGCAAGTCAACGCTGATGAACATCATCGGGTGTCTGGATACGCCTACCGCCGGCCGTTATGAATTCGAGGGTGAACTGGTCTGTGATGTGAGCGGTGACAGCATCGAGCGCATGAACGACAACGAGCTGGCCGGTATCCGCAACCGCAAGATCGGCTTTGTATTCCAGACCTTTAATCTGCTCTCCAGGACGACGGCGCTGCGCAATGTGGAGCTACCCCTGATATACGCGAAAGTACACCGCCGGGAACGTCTGGAGCGGGCCCGTGAAGCGCTGGTGCAAGTCAATCTTGATGACCGGGCGGATCACCGTCCAAGCGAGCTCAGCGGCGGGGAGTGCCAGCGGGTGGCCATTGCCCGGGCCCTGGTAACCAAGCCGTCCATTATTCTGGCTGATGAGCCCACGGGCAATCTGGATTCGGTCACCAGCCGGGAAATCATGGTGCTGCTGGATGAACTCTACGGGCAGGGCAATACCATCATCCTGGTAACCCACGAAGCCGAAATCGCCGCCCATGCTCACCGGACTATCCATATTTTAGACGGCCAGATAGACAAAGATGAAAGCCGTCCTGCCGATGATTGAATTACCCCATGATTGAAATCCTGAGGATAGCGGGAGCCGCGCTCTGGGCCCACAAGTTCCGGGCCTTGCTGACCACCCTCGGTATTGCCATCGGTATTTTTACCGTGGGTGTGGTAATGGCCATTATCGAGGGCCTTAACGTTTCCTTCTCCGAGCAGATTTCCAGTCTCGGTTCCGATGTAATGTACATTGACAAGCGCGACTGGTTCATGAACCGGGACACCTGGCTCATGACCCGCCAGCGACGCAACATCGGTATGGACGCCGCCGCCTATATCCGGGAACGCGCCACCTACATAAGTCACGTTTCTCCCCGCATATACCAGCGGACTACCCTGAAAAGAGGTGATAAAAGCCTGGAGCACATCGCCACCATAGGCGTGGCGGAAGATATGGCGGTCATCTCCGGCACCGATTTGACCAACGGCCGCTTCATCTCCATAGCTGACGGACACCACCGTAAGCCGGTGGTTGTGATTGGCGATGCAGTCAGGGAAGAGCTCTTCGAATGGGAAGATCCGGTTGGCCAGCGAATTTCCCTCAGCGGACGCAAATTCCTGGTGATAGGCGTCCTGGAGAAGCAGGGTCAGATGCTGGGACGCAACATGGATAACATGGTTTACATACCGGCCGAGACACTGCTGAAGATGTTCAGCCGGCGCTGGCGAAACATTACTATCGCCGTTAAGGCCTCCGACCCGGCCCTGCTGGCCGATGCCAGAGACGAAGTGGAGGGCATCATGCGGCGCTACCGCAAGCTGCGGCCCGGTGAAGATAATGATTTCGCCATCAACCAGCAGAGCTCGCTGCAGGAGTTCTACGACAACGCCACCAGAATGCTGTGGATGGTCGCCATCGGGATCGGCAGTATCGCCCTGATCGTGGGCGGTGTGGGCGTTATGAACATCATGCTGGTGACGGTAACCGAGCGCACCAGGGAGATCGGCATCCGCAAGAGCCTGGGCGCCCGGCGCAGCACCATCCGCTGGCAGTTCCTGGTAGAGAGCATGACGGTATCGGCCCTGGGAGTGTTGGTGGGCTTTCTGGCAGCTTCGGGTGTGGCGGTATTTATTCATAAGTCGACGCCATTGGCCGCCCGCATTCCCCCCGCCTGGGGCCTGCTGGGCGTGGGCGTGGTTGTGGTAGTGGGCCTGATTTTCGGGCTGTGGCCGGCAACCAAGGCGGCCCGGCTCGATCCTATCGATGCCCTGCGGTATGAGTAATGTACGATTATCTGCAAATAGCCCTGCGCTCCATTTTCAGCAATAAGCTGCGTTCCAGCATGACCCTGCTGGGAGTGGTCATCGGTGTGTGGGCCATCACCAGCATGCAGGCGGTGGTGAAAGGCTTTGACCGGGCCATCGAAGGCGAGTTGAGTTTCCTGGGCTCGGAAACTTTCATCATCCAGAAGTTTCCGCCGATTGTGGTCGGCCATGAGTGGCGCAAGTATATGCGGCGCAAGGATTTGACGTACGACGACGCCCGCTTCCTGCAGGCCAACAGCCTGAGTACTGAGGCGGTCACGGCTGAAGTTCAGCGCTACGGCCAGACCGTGAAGTACCAGGACCGAAAGACAGCGCCCAACGTTAACCTGGTCGGTACCATGGCAGACTACCTGGCGACCTCGGCGAAAGAGCTGGCCGACGGGCGTTTTCTCACCGAAGATGATGTCTTGCGCAACCGCAAGGTGGTGATCCTGGGCCGTGACGTGGCTGCCGAACTATTCCCGTATACGGATCCCCTTGACAAGCAGGTCATCGTGGGTGGCCACGGGTTTCATGTAATTGGCGTACTGGACCAGAATGCCAGTTCGTTTGAGGAATCAGCGGACAATATAGTAATTATTCCTATCACTACCTATGGCAATCTATTCACTTCAGGCCGGCGGTGGATGTCTTCCACGGCCCTGATTGTGCGTGCCTGGGACACAAAATCACTACCGCAGGCCATGGATGAGGTGACGGCGCTGCTGAGAGTCAGGCGGAAGGTGCCCCTGGACGCTGAAAACGACTTCGAGGTGCTCACTGCGGAATCGATTATGAGCACCATGATGGACTTCACCATGTATATCCGTCTGGCAGCTATCGGCATAGCGGGCATTTCGCTGCTGGTGGCCGGGATCGGCATCATGAATATCATGCTGGTCTCAGTGATGGAGCGCACCAAGGAGATCGGCACGCGCAAAGCAGTGGGGGCCAAACGCCGAAGTATTCTGCTGCAGTTCCTCATAGAAGCGGTGCTGTTGTCCGAATTCGGCGCCTGCCTCGGGATTGTGTTCGCTATCGGCACGGGCATGGCGCTCTCCCCGCTGCTTGATATGACGGTCCGGGTCCCGATGTGGGCCATCGTGTCGGCCATCGGTTATTGCTCCGCCATCGGGATTTTCTTCGGTCTTTATCCAGCCAATAAAGCGGCCCGCCTGGACCCCATCGAGGCCCTGCGCTACGAGTGAAGATTGGGGCTAGGGGCTAGAGGCTTGATGGGATCCCGCCAAAGGCGGGGCTAGATACTGAATACTGGATATTAGATGGAATCCCGCCAACGGTGGGGCTAGATGCTAACTGCTACTGCTACTGCAACTGCAACTGCCACCGCGACTAGGGGCCAGGGGCAGGCGCCCGGTATCTTGCGATCAATCTCCGGTAGGGGCGTAATGCATTACGCCCCTACTGGAGCAATACCCCCGCCGGTGGCGGGACTATTCCACTGTCTATCTTAAAAGCAGCATCTTCCTGGTCTCCGAAAAGCCCTCAGCCTTTATCCGGTACAGATACACCCCCGAGCTCACCGGTTGCCCGCGGTCATCGGTGCCGCGCCATCCAATCTCCTTGTTTTTATTGACGGCCCCACTTAAGTTAGGCTGACGCCTGTCGTGGCACGATTATTGTAATGTGAACGCGATGTCTCAAAAACAGACTGTTTCTCCGAAGGAAATAGAAAAAATTGCGCGCCTGGCCAAGCTGCACCTTTCGGCTGACCAGCAGGCGCTCTATACCGATCAGATCAATGCTATCCTGGAGCACGTAAAGACCCTGGAAAGTGTTGATATCTCGGCTGTTGAACCGCTGGCCCACGTTCTGGAACTGGTCAACGTGAGCGCTCCTGATGAAGTTGGGTCTTCATTGCCCCGTGACCAGGTCCTGGCCAATGTGCCCAAGGGCACTTCAGGGAGGGACAAGGACAGCAGCGCCACCGACGGTTCCTTTTATATAGTCCCGGGGGTGATGAAAAAAGACCGATGACGGCGATTGGGATCATTCCAGCCCGTTACGGTTCCACCCGTTTGCCCGGCAAGGTCATCATGCCCATTCGCGGCTACCCTATGATACACCACGTGCATCAGCAGGCTCGGCAATGCGCAAGTCTCAGCAGGATTCTTGTGGCTACCGATTCCGACCTGGTAGCCGATACTGCTTCCCGCCTGGGAATGGAAGTTATTCTGACCTCCGATGACCACCAGAGCGGTACTGACCGGGTGGCCGAGGTGGCGCGCCAATTCAATGATGAAATCATAGTGAATATCCAGGGGGATGAGCCGCAATTGGACCCCACCCTGGTAGACAACCTGGTGGGCCTGCTGGAAGAGCATCCGGATATAAATATAGGCAGTGCAGGCTCGACCGCCCTGACAGCTGCCGAATGGAGCCAACCCAACGTTGTCAAGGTGGTTGTCAAAGACCAGCAGGCAGTGGCCTTTTATCGCCAGCTGCCCGATGTTCTGCCGGAAGGCGAGATATTGCGACATGTAGGTTTATACGCCTATCGAAATAAATTCCTGCAGACCTTCTCGGCCACCCCGCCCAGTCCAGCCGAACTGGAGCTCGGCCTGGAGCAGCTGCGGGCCATGGAAATGGGAGAGCCCATCGGCATGATCACCTGCGATTACAGGGCAGTGGCCGTGGACACGCGGGCAGACTGGGAACGTCTGCAGATCGATAGACCGGATGTGGGAAGGCGGACTGGTGAGTAGCAACCGGAAACCGGTCAAGTACATATTTATTCTGGGCGGTGTAATCTCCGGCCTGGGCAAGGGCATACTATCGGCGTCGCTGGGTTACCTGCTCAAATCCCGCGGCGTAAAGGTCACCATTCAGAAGCTGGACCCCTATCTGAACGTCGATCCCGGTACGATGAATCCTTACCAGCACGGCGAGGTGTTCGTCCTGGATGACGGCTCTGAAACAGACCTGGACCTGGGGCATTACGAGCGCTTCATCGATGAAACAATGTCGCTGCTCAATAATACGACCACCGGACAGGTCTATTGGGAGGTGCTCAACAGGGAACGCCGGGGTGACTATCTGGGCCAGACCATTCAGGTGATACCCCATATTACCGATGAGATCAGGCGGCGCATCAAACGGGTGAACGCCGATGATAAATACGATGTCATCATCAGTGAGGTCGGGGGCACGGTAGGCGACATCGAGGGACAGCCATATCTGGAGGCGATCCGCCAGCTTTGCCTGGAGGTAGGTCGGGGAAATTACCTGATTATGCACCTGACCCTGGTGCCGTTCATCGGCAAGAGCGAGGAACTGAAGACCAAGCCCACCCAGCACAGTGTACAGCGCCTCAGGGAGATCGGCCTTTCACCTGACATATTGGTTTGCCGCACCATGGATGACCATCATATCACAGATGAGATACGGTCGAAAATAGCGCTGTTTACCAGTGTTCATCCGGAGCGCGTGTTTGAGTCCCCGGACGTGGACAGCATTTATGAGATTCCACTGGTGCTTAAGCAGCAGGGTTTGGACCAGGTGGCGACCGAACGGCTCGGCCTGGAGCTATCCGGGAAATCACCCGATTTTCTCAACGAATTCATCAGCAAATACAAGAATCCCCGCCACGATGTGACCATCGCCATGTGCGGCAAGTACAACGCCCTGCCGGATGCCTATAAAAGCATTCTGGAAGCCTTTATTCATTCCGGGGTGGAGAATGACGCCCGGGTCAACGTGCGCTGGATCGATTCGGAACAGTTGGAGGAGAAAGCCGATCCGGCGAAAGACCTGCAGGATGTCGATGGCATTCTGATTCCCGGTGGTTTTGGCAACCGGGGTATCGAGGGCAAAATACTGGCGGCCGGTTATGCCCGCCAAGCGCGGATCCCCTTTCTCGGTATCTGCCTGGGACTCCAATGTGCCGTGGTGGAGTTCGCCCGTGCAGTCTGTGGACTGGAGGGCGCCGACAGTACCGAGTTCGATCCGGATACGCCCCATCCGGTGGTTGACCTGATGGAAGGGCAAAAAAGCGTGAGCGATAAAGGCGGCACCATGCGCTTGGGAGCCTATGATTGTGCCATTGAAAATGGCACGAAAGCCTTTAAAGCTTACCAGACGCGTAATATCAGTGAGCGTCACAGGCACCGTTTTGAGGTCAACAACGCCTACCGGGAACGGCTGGCCGAGGCCGGTATGGTCATCAGCGGGGTGAACAGGCATCTCGATCTGGTGGAAATGATCGAGCTGGCAGATCATCCCTGGTTCGTAGGCGGGCAATTCCACCCGGAGCTCAAAAGCCGGATGGTGCGGGCCCATCCCCTGTTCCGGGAATTTATCAAGGCGGCTGTGAAATACAGCCATAGCCAGACATGAAACTGGGGCCTTATGAACTTGGACCGGGCGCCTTTCCGGTCATTGCCGGTCCCTGTGTAATTGAGTCCGAGAAACACGCACTGGGCATGGCCACCAGGCTGGCGGAGGCGGCCCGAAGGCTTGATCTGGATTTTATTTTCAAAACCAGTTTCGATAAGGCCAATCGCACATCGCCGAGTTCCTACCGGGGTGTTCCGCTGCCGGAGGCGCTGCCCATATTCCAGAAAATTCGTTCGGAAACCGGCTTCCCGGTGGTGACGGATGTCCACACTGTTGATCAGCCCGAGCAGCTGGCCGGAGCGGTTGATCTGCTCCAGATTCCCGCCTTTCTGTGCCGCCAGACCGACCTGCTGACGGCGGCTGCCGTAACCGGGTTGCCGGTGATGGTTAAGAAGGGCCAGTTTCTGGCACCGGGCGATGCGGGCAATATCGCCGCCAAATTGAAAGCGGCCGGCTGCGTGAATTTTGCCATCATTGAGCGCGGCGTTACCTTCGGCTATAACAACCTGGTGAGCGATATGCGCTCTATCCCCATCATGCAGGAGCAGGGCATACCGGTAATTTTTGACGCCACTCATTCAGCCCAGCTGCCGGGTGGCCAGGGGACGACTACCGGTGGTCTCAGGCAGTACATACCGGCGGTGGCCCGAGCGGCAGTGGCGGCCGGTTGCGATGGTATTTTCATGGAAGTACACGACCGGCCCGAACAGGCCAAATCAGACGCGGCGACCCAATGGCCGCTGGACAAGTTTGAGCAGCTGGTGGTTAGTCTGCTGACATTCAGGGAATCATTTCTAAAGGTGGGCACTGATGACTGATGACCAGTTAGATCTGGTTCGCGGCGTGAAGGCGATTTTCACCGATGTTGATGGTATCCTTACTGATGGCTCCATCTATATTGGCGCCGGTGACGTGGAACTCAAGCAATTCACGGTACAGGACGGTGCGGGCGCTGCCCTGGCGCGTCACGCAGGCCTGCCGCTGGCGCTCATCTCGGGTCGCGAATCAGCTGCCACGACTGAACGGGCCAGGCAAATGCAGATTGATGAAGTGTACCAGGGCTACCTGGACAAACTAACACCCTTTAAACTGCTGCTGGATAAAATGGGCCTGGACGCCAGGCAGGTGGCCTACATCGGCGATGGCTTTATCGACTTACCCGTCCTGGAGCAGGTAGGCGTACCGATCAGTGTGCCCAACGCCCTGCCGAGGGTTCAGCAGGTGGCCCTGAAAATTACCGAGCGGTCCGGTGGAGAGGGCGTGCTGCTGGAGGTGGTTGAATGGATACTGACCCTACAGGGCAGACTGGAGGAAGTTTTGGCAGCTTTAAGTAAAGACATGTATAAAGCGGACTGGAATGGATAAACCAGCCGATAAGGATATCCTTCGGGTGGCCAAGGGGGTCCTGCTTCAGGAATCGGAAGCTGTAGCTACCCTGGCAGACCGGATCGGCGACGAGTTCGAAAAGGCCGTCGAGAAATTATTCAGCTGCGATGGCCGTGTGGTTGTATCCGGCATGGGCAAATCGGGGCAGATCTCGCGAAAAATCGCCGCTACGCTGGCCAGCACCGGTACTCCAGCCCTGTACATCCACCCCAGTGAGGGGCTGCACGGCGATCTCGGCATGCTCGGTCCGGCCGATGTGCTGCTTGTATTATCCAACAGCGGCGAGACCGAGGATATACTGCGGATGCTGCCCACCGTAGAAGTGATGAAAGTGCCGGTCATTGCGCTGTTGGGCCGGGTTGATTCGAGAATTGGCCGAAAGGCCGATATTGTTCTGGATGCCAGTGTGGAGCGCGAGGCCTGCCCCATGGATCTGGCGCCCACTACCAGCACCACCGCAGCGCTGGCTTTGGGAGACGCCCTGGCCATGGCGTTATTGGAACTGCGTGATTTCGCCATCGAAGATTATGCCCTGCTGCACCCGGGAGGGTCGTTGGGCAAGCGCCTGTTGACTACGGTGGCGTCTCTCATGCACGATGGAGATCGATTGCCGCTGGTGCGAGAAGACGAACAGATGCACCAGGTGATCCTGTTGATATCGGAAAAGGGCCTGGGTATCACCGGCGTTGTGAATCCGGAGGGAAGCCTCATAGGCGCCATTACCGATGGGGACCTGCGCCGCGGGTTGGAAGCCAATCCCGAGTTGTTGAATTTAAAGGCCCGCGACGTAATGACCCCCAGCCCGAAGCGGATTCAATCTGATTCACTGGCCGTGACCGCACTGGCCCAGATGGAGGATCACGCTATCACCTCGCTCTTCGTGATGCGCTCCGGGGATGACATCCAACCCGAGGGTTTAATCCATATCCACGACATTTTAAGATCGGGTATTCATCGATGAAACCGCTGTTGCTGCTTGGCTTGTGGGGGTTGCTCTGGATGGGCTGTACTGACGACTCGATCAGCAAGCAACCGGGCCTCACGAGGGATATCTATCCGGATCAGGAGAGTTGGGAAAGCACGGTAATCATCTCCACGCAGGGAAAATTGATCGCGGTGGCAAAATCCGACCGCATGGTCAAGTATGAGAATCAGAAGATGGCCCATCTGATCGGCACAGTTAATGTTGACTTTTATAACGACCGCGGCCAGCATGTGAGTCATCTGCTGGCGGATACGGCGGACGTAAATATTCAGAATAATAATCTGACGGCCATCGGTAATGTGGTAATCCGCTCGGACAGCGGGATGGTACTGGAGACCAATATTATCAACTGGAACAACCAGTATGAAATGCTCTCCACCGAGGATACGGTGCGTTTCACGTCGTTGGATCAGGATACTCTCTTTGGCATCGGATTTGAATCGGATGTGGACCTGTCCCACGGCCGCATTTACCGCCCCTGGGGCGTCACCGGTAGAGGATTTGGCGGATTTGACTGAGCAAAATCATACCAGCCGTGGTGACCATCAGATCCTGGAAGGAATCGATCTGCATAAAACCTACGGTCAGCGGGAGGTGGTCAAAGCGGTCTCGCTGGAGGTGCGCCGGGGTGAAATCGTGGGCCTGCTGGGTCCCAATGGAGCTGGCAAGACTACCACGTTCTACATGATTACGGGCATGATCCGGCCCAGCGCGGGGCGTGTGCATCTGAGTGGGGAAGACGTCACCGGCATGGCCATGTATCTGCGGGCCCGCAAAGGGCTGGGTTACCTGTCGCAGGAGCCTTCGGTGTTTACCCAATTATCGATCGAGGATAATCTCAGGCTGGTGCTCCAGATCAGCGACCTGGATAAGTCTCAACAGCATGAGAGGCTGGAGCAGCTGCTGGAGGATTTGCACATCGCTCATATCCGTAAAAGCAAAGCCACCACGCTATCCGGTGGCGAGCGGCGGCGCACAGAGATCGCCCGCAGCCTGGTGCTCGATCCCAAGTTCATTCTGCTGGATGAGCCTTTTGCGGGCGTCGATCCCATTGCCGTCGAGGAAATCCAGCGCATCGTGGTGCAATTGCGGGAACGCAATATCGGTGTGCTGATTACGGATCATAACGTACGGGAAACCCTGAGCATTACCGACCGGGCTTACCTGCTGTATAACGGCACTTTGATGAAAGCCGGCACCGCGGAAGAGCTGGCCTCTGACGAGGAAACCCGGCGGCTGTACCTGGGACAGAACTTTAAGCTGGAGCGGAGGCTGCCTTAACCATGCCCTATCTGGCACAGACCCAGAAACTGGCCCAGCACCTGTCCCCGCAGCAGATCCTGCAATCATCTATTCTGCAGTTGAACAGCTTGATGATCGAGGCGCGCATACTTCAGGAACTGGAGCTGAATCCCGCCCTGGAGTTGACCGACGAGGAATTGGCGCCACCGGAGGATGACACTCTTGATGACAATCAGGAAGAGGAAATTGACTGGGATGAGCTGCTCAACGCACCGGAAGATTTCAATGTCAACCGGTACCGGGACAATTCCCGCGAGGAAATCGAAGTCCAGCTGGCCGCCGCGGAAGAGTTTGTGGAAGAGTTTATCCGCAAATTGCGGGACCTGGGGCTGGCAGGCAGGGATATTGATATTGCCTTCGAGATAATCGGCAATATAAACAACGAAGGCTACCTCACGGTGGAGCCATTGCTGATAGCCGACCGTTTGCAGATCAGCGAGGAAAAGGTGGAGACTGTCCGCGAGCAGATCATGCAGGTCAATCCCCCCGGCGTGGGCGCCCTGGATCTTCAGGAGTGCCTGCTGGCCCAATTGCGGGCAGGGGAGGAAAACGGGCTGGCAACTAAAATTGTGGAGCAGCACTTCGATGACTTCGCCAACCGGCGGTTCAGCAAAGTCATCCAGGCCTTAGGCTGTACGGAAGAAGAACTCCAGGCTGCCATTGAGGTAATCTCGCATCTGAACCCCAAGCCGGGCATGGGCGGCGCTACCACCATGGGTGAGTACATCGTGCCCGATATCCTGCTCGACGAGGTGAACGGGGAGTGGGTGATTACACTCAACGACACGAGCCTTCCTGAAATTCATATCAGCCCGGTATATGTCAATATGATCACCGGCCGTGATAAATACGATACGGAAACCCGCCAATTTGCCCGGAAGAAGGTGGAAGCCGCCAAGTGGTTTATCCAGGCGGTGCAGCAGCGGCGTCACACAATAATGCGGGTAGTGGAAGCTATTATCCGTCGGCAAGAGAAGTTCTTCCGGCAGGAGGGAGGCCCTCTGAAGCCTATGGTGCTGCGGGATATCGCCGAAGACGTGAGCATGGATATTTCCACCATCAGCCGCGTAACCAATGGCAAATACGTGCAAACACCCCACCGCATCTACGAGCTGAAGTACTTCTTTTCCGAGGGCATGACCACGAACGCCGGTGAGGAAGTCTCCACCCGCCTGATCAAGGACGAACTGCAGAAAATAGTTAATGGCGAAGACAAGCAGAAGCCCTTTAATGACGAAACGCTGGCTGCCAAGCTCAAGGAGCGGGGCTACCCGGTGGCCCGCCGCACGGTAGCCAAGTACCGGGAACAGCTGACCCTGCCGGTTGCGCGGCTCAGACGGGAGCTGTAGGAAATTGCACTTACAAGAACTGATGTTTTGGGACACTGAGTATGGAAACTCCAATCAGATCAACAACCATCCTGGGTGTGCGGGTGGGGTGCAAGGTGGCCCTGGGCGGCGACGGCCCTATGGCAGGCCCCTGGATATGGTGACACTCGACGTTCCCAGCAAACATCACCGTCGATCTATCCGCCTGAAGGATTACGACTATACTCAACCGGGTGCCTATTTTGTGACCATCTGTACGCATCGGTGGGTAACTATGTTTGGAGACATCATCAATGGTAAGATAAGATTGACTACCATGGGATTGGTAGTGGAAGAAGAATGGCAGAGAACTGCTCGAATGCGACCCTATGTGAAATTGGATGAATTCGTCATAATGCCGAACCATGTGCATGGCATTGTCATGATAATGGATGGTAGGGACGTATTGCAATACGTCCCTACCGATGCCCAAGGTAAATTTCGTTCGCCATCATTCGGGTTAGGCGCAATCATCCGTGGATTCAAATCTGCTGCCACCAGAAGAATCAATCGACTTCGGGGTGCCTTTGGGCAGCCGGTCTGGCAGCGGAACTACTTCGAGCACATTATTCGGGACGACGATGCCTTAAACCGGATTCGGGAATACATCCACCACAACCCCCAAAGCTGGCAACTGGACAAGTACAATCCTGTGGCAAACGATCCGGATAAATTCGACGTTTACTGGGGCCATGCTCAATAAACCAAAAGGCATATGGGAAACCCGAAATTTTTCTACATAGTTAGCTTGTGAGGAGTAATCATTGCTATGAACCATCCACCAATCAGATCAACAACCATCCTGGGTGTGCGGGTGGGGCGCAAGGTGGCCCTGGGCGGCGACGGCCAGGTTACCTTGGGCGAGATGCAGCTTAAAAGCAAGGCCGTGAAGGTGCGGACCTTTACCGGAGGCAAGGTGCTGGGCGGCTTCGCCGGGGCCGTAGCCGACGCCCTGACCCTGTTTGAAAAATTTGAAGGCAAACTGGAGGAGTCCAACCAGAACCTCCAGCGCGCCGCCGTGGAACTGGCCAAGGAATGGCGCACCGACAAGTACCTGCGGGAGCTGGACGCCATGTTGGCCCTCATGGACGCCAGGAACAGCTATATTCTTTCCGGTTCGGGGGATATAATCGATCCGGAGGATAACGTCATCAGCATCGGTTCCGGCAGCGGCTACGCACTGGCGGCGGCCCGGGCGCTCCTGACAACCGGCCTGAAGAATCCCGCGGAGATCGTCAAGACTGCCATGAAGATCACCGCCGATATCTGTATCTATTCGAACAACCAGATTACCGTACTGGAACTTTGATGGAAGAATTGACTCCCCGCCAGATTGTCAAAGAGCTGGGCAAATACATCGTGGGCCAGGAGGCGGCAAAGAAATCGGTGGCTATTGCCATGCGCAACCGCTGGCGGCGACTACAAGTGCCTGACGAGCTGCGCGAAGAGATCATGCCCAACAACATTATTCTGATCGGTTCCACCGGCGTGGGCAAGACGGAGATCGCCCGGCGGCTGGCCATGCTGGCTGCTGCCCCCTTCATCAAGGTGGAGGCTTCCAAGTTCACCGAGGTTGGCTACGTTGGCCGGGACGTGGAGAGCATTATCCGCGACCTCACCGAAGTGGCCGTCGGCATGGTCCGGCAGACACATGAAATCGAAGTGGAGGGTAAGGCCCTTGAGCAGGCCAATGAACGGCTGCTGGATATCCTGTTTCCGGTCAGTGATCCCGTGCCGACACCAGCCGCCCTGGATGACGAACAGGCCGCCGAACTGCGTGCCCGCCACGAACGCACCCGTGAAAAAATGCGCGTCCGCCTGGATGCCGGTGAATTCGAAAATCAGATTATCGAGATCAAGACTTCCGGCGATAGCGTACCGGTGCTGCAGATGTTTGGCCCCCTGGGCATGGATGATATGGCCATGAACCTGCAGGAGATGATCGGCAACGCCCTGCCAAAACGCAGCCGCACACAGAAGACTACCGTCGAGGAGGCCCGCAAGATACTGGCAGCTGAGGAGGCCGGCAAGCTCATCGACATGGATGAAGTGATTCGGGAAGCCCTCCAGCGGGTGGAGGAGATGGGCATTGTGTTCGTGGATGAGCTGGATAAAATTGCCGGCGAGACCGCGGCCTCAGGCCCCGATGTATCACGCGAGGGCGTACAACGGGACATCCTGCCTATAGTCGAGGGGTGCAATGTGGTGACCAAGTACGGGGTGGTAATCACCGATCACATCCTGTTCATCGCCGCCGGGGCCTTCCACGTGAGCAAGCCCTCGGACCTGATCCCCGAGCTCCAGGGCCGCTTCCCCATCCGGGTGGAAATGGATGATCTGAACCAGAAGGATTTCGTCAAAATACTGACCCATCCCAGAAACGCCCTGATCAAACAGTATGAGGCGCTGCTGAAGACGGAAGGGGTCGACCTGCAATTTGATAAGGCCGCCATCAAGGAGATTGCCAAAGTGGCATTTGACGTGAATCTGACCAACGAAAATATCGGCGCCCGGCGGCTGCACACCATCCTGACCACCCTGCTGGAAGACATCCTGTTTGAGCAGCCTGAGGGCAAGGACAAGGCCATTAACATCACCAGGCAGCTGGTCCGGGAGCAGGTGGAATCCATCTCCCGCGATCCAGACCTGAGCCGGTATATCTTGTAGTGAATAATGAATAATGAATAATGAATAATGAAAAGTGAGAAAGGTTATTCCTTCACATCAGATTTCGTGAATGCTATTAAAGACCTAGCCAAGATAACTACAGTCAATAACTAATTCGAGACAGCATGACCAAAGATTTCCTCCACATCACCGACCTGTCCGCTGACGAAATAATAAGCATCTTCAAACTGGCGAAATTGACCAAGGCCCGCTTCAAAAGGCGGGAAAATTACGTTCCCCTGCGGGGCCATACCCTGGCCATGATCTTCGCCAAGCCCTCGGCCCGCACCCGGGTGTCCTTCGAGACCGGTTTCCACCGGCTGGGAGGCCATGCCCTCTATCTGGGTCCCAACGATATCGGTGTCGGCCAACGGGAGGCGGTGAAGGACATCGCCCGGGTGCTGAGCGGCTACAACGATATGATCATTGCGCGCCTGTTCGAGCACCGGCACATGCTGGAGCTGGCCGAGCACGCCACGGTGCCGGTTGTGAACGGCCTCACCGACTATAACCACCCCTGCCAGGTTATGGCCGACATGTTCACTATAAAGGAGCGGCGCGGCAGTCTGGACAACCTCAAAATCACCTACGTGGGCGACGGCAACAACATCGTCCACTCATGGCTGCGGCTGGCCGGCCGGCTGCCCTTCGATTTCACCATTGCCTGTCCCGAGGGCTATACTCCCCATAAGGAAACGCTTGCCCTGGCTGAAGAAGCCGGTCTGGGGAAAATCGAGGTCAGCCACGATCCCAAAGCCGCCGTTAAGGGCGCCGACGTGGTCTATACCGATGTGTGGGCCAGCATGGGCCAGAAGGAGGAGGCCGAAGAGCGCCACCGGAAGTTTGCGGGTTTCACCGTGACCGCCGACCTCATGGCTGCCACCGGCAGGGACAGCTACTTCATGCACTGCCTGCCTGCTGAAAGGGGCGTTGAGGTCACCGATGAGGTGATGGACGCGTCGTGGTCCATCGTCTTTCCCCAGGCCGAGAACCGCATGCACGTGCAGAACGCCATCATGCTGCGGCTGCTGGGGAAAGCCTAGGGGGTTGGGGGATGGGTGTATTGATGATTGGTGATTGTCGATTGATGATTGATGATTGCGGAATGTCGATTGAGAAGACAATTTGCCGCAGGCAGGGTAGCGGCCAAGGGATGAGTCAGCCGTCAATCCGCCAACTGGCGAATCAACGTTCTGCAAAGAGTAAAGAGCGAGAGGTCATTATCCAAATAGGTCGGCGTGGGTGCCTGTGCGTATAAGGATCAATTCATTTTTCGCCCGCAGGTAGATCAGCAGCCAATCGGGTTCCACGTGACATTCCCGCACTCCCTTGAATTCTTTATAGTTTCCGAGCAGCTGGTGATCGCGGTGAATTGATGGCAGTGGGATACCCGTCACGATTTTATTAACGAGTTCTTTGAACTCCTTGAAGTCTTTCCCCCTTTTTCTCTGGCGTTTGACATCTTTCTTGAATTGGCTCGTTCTACGTATGTTAGTTATCAAATACCTAAGTCCTCAAAGAGCTCATCGATACTTGAAAAACTTGCCAGATCACGTCCATTTATCGCATCTTCCAAGGCTTTACGGGTTACCTCGACCGGTAATTTGAGATCGAAGGGTAACCCCTTCCGCAATACCAGCTGCTTATAGAACAGGGTCACCGCCTGCGAGGGAGGCAGGCCCAAATCCCGTAGTATATTCTCGGCGTCACGTTTGAGAGACGGTTCCATCCGCACAGACACTGAAGCAGTCTTGCCCATGTGTAATCAGCTCCTTTCAGCCCAAATGTAATGCATTGCATATGCAATAGCAATACATTTTTAACGGAAAACCACCTAGTGCAACTTTCCTGGGGAATTACCCTTTATTTTACCTCTACCTTCTTTTCATTTCGACCAAGCTGGATCAGCCTTAAACCAACAAGAGGGAGCCATATTATATAAAATGGACCGGCAATAGCCATGAGGATGATACCCACCCTGGGTAAAAATATACCAATAATGATGTGGGCTAAATCAAGCCCATG
>DAOWIJ010000025.1 GCA_030640955.1 Fidelibacterota bacterium | reverse complement strand
TCAATTGCCGTTGAGAACGTAACCGCCACCCATATCCGGACAGTCTACGACCAGTATGACTACGACTGGCAGAACTGGCCCGCCGACCAGGGAGCGCCATTTGACGATCTGGACAACGATGGCACATATGACCCGGCCGTTGATATCCCCGGTTACCCCGGCGCCGCCCAGACCATCTGGCTGGTGACCAACGATCTGCCCTATTTCGACTCAGATGTTGGGTATACTGTTGATCCCTCCACCCTGATCTATGGTTCGCCTGCCATCGGGATGGAGATACAGCTCACCATGTGGGCCTATGATTTTGCGCCTGACAGCCCCCTGGGTAATGCCATCTTCAGGCAAACACGTCTGATCTACACCGGTCTGCCGGAAACGCCCGATACGGCGAGGCTCGATTCCATGTATATCGCTCAGTGGTCCGATCCCGACCTGGGCACCTGGACCGACGATTTTGTGGGCTGCGACACGTTATTGGATCTGGGCTATGTCTATAATAGCGTCACCACCGATGCTGCTTACATGAATGATTTCGGCCTGCCCGTACCGGCGGCGGGGTATACCCTGTTAAAGGGCCCGATTATTAACGGTGATACATTAGGCATGACCACCTTTGGTTACTTTGGCGCCGGATCGATAAGCGATCCCAACATGGGTCACTACTCAGGAGCCCTGGAATGGTGGAACCGGATGGAAGGCTTTATGCCTATACCGTCTTACCCGACCCAGTGCCCCTGGACTGATCCCATAACTGGTGAGATAACCAAATTTCCCTTATCCGGCGACCCGATAGCAGGAACCGGCTGGATCGACGGCATCATCATGCCGCCGGGTGACAAGCGCATGTATCAGGTTACTGGGCCATTCACGATGGCCCTGGGGGACACCCAGGATGTGGTAGTTGCATTAATCGGCGCAATGGGTAACGATAACATCAGCAGTCTGGCGGAATTGAAGAAGTCCACGCAGTTCATTAGACAGAGTTATAGAAACAATCTTGTTCTTAACGGTTTTATAGCACAGGCCGATTATGATGCCCAGGATTCAACTAGCTTCACCCTGAATGTAAGTACTGTGTCATCGATTACTACCGTGTCAGCCAAATTCAGGAACAGTGCCGGGGCTGAACTGGCTACGGTTGAGTTGCTGGATGATGGCAGTCACTGGGATCAGGAATCTGGTGATCTGATCTTCGGCGCCAGAGTGACCCTGGCGAAAACAGCTGCTCCCCTCGCGATCAGTCTCAGCCTGTCAAACGGCTTGGAGTCCTATGCTTTTAACGACTTAAAAATGGTAACCAACGATGGACCCATATCCATACCGGCGTTGAATGTGAGCGCTGATTACCTGAATGCCGATGGCGCCATTAACCCTGGCGAGAAAGCGCACTTGAGCCTGTCGCTGTTGAACGAAGGTAAATATGCCCATAGCGGATTGAAGGCCAACTTGCGCTTTTCAGGTCCGGTTGAGACTTCGGGCGAGAATTACCAGTACATTTCCGTTGTTGAGCCGGGAGTACACGCCAGTGTCATGTATGATATGGTCGATTCGGATACCTACTCGGAAGTGATCATTTCTGAATCAGCCCTTGCTGGTGACACGCTTATCGCCAATGTAAGCCTTTCAGATGATCTGGGTAACGAATGGGAAGCATCGCAAGCGATCCTCATAGAGCCATATAAGGAGCCGTTGGCTGCACCCATCCTGGCGGTTCATAGCGCCGGTTTTGCGGATGCTTCAGTTGCCGTTAAAGTAATCGACTTCTTTGCATTGACCGGCGACGATTACGAAGTTTACTTCGACCGACAACACTACTATATGGACGTGGATGGCGCCTGGAAGGAAACCAATTATCCCGATTCCGTCGGGAAGGCACTTGGTACGGCAATGGATGTGTCACCGTCCACAATCACGGGCATCGCCATGACAAGCCCTATACCTGGTACCAGGGATCTGATGCTTACGGTAGACATTGTGTCCACCGATTATGACTATGCCGAGGGTGTCAAATTGACTTTCCCTTTATCGGTAGTGATCAACAGCGCTACCAGCGAGGATGGAATCACTGCAATCATCGACGACCTCGAAAACACCGTCCTTTTTGGTGCTGAAGTACAGGATTCAACCGACTTAACCGGCGGCGGCGTTTTTAGCGGCGGAGAGTTGCTTCAAGTAAACGTGGATACACCCTCCTTGCCGTTGGATGTAGATTATATTATCTACGATGACGGCTGGGCAACGCTCTTTTGTGCTGATCCAGCCAATGCGGCCACTTGTGAATCATATGGCATTACGGATGCCGTGGTGGTAAATGCGGAAGGCACCTTTACCATTTCAGAGTTGGCATACATATTCAAAACAGAAGATCACTGGAACCTGCGGAATCTTACTACCAGCTCAGTACTTTATGAAGACATGACCGAAATGGGAACGTTCAACAACGGTGGTGCACACGAGGGATTCGTTGTCAGGGTGGAGGGGACTTATGACGAGCCATTGGATTTCGAGTCGTACGCGGCGGTCGATGTGAATGGTTCAAGCACCGCTGACGACTACCACATTGTAGGTTATTATACGGCAAGATGGGCACGAAGCGCCCGTTGCCGCGAGCCGGATGTGTGGGGGGCCGGTACCGATGATCTAAGCTTGCTGGAAAAAGACATTCAGCTGCGCTTCACGGGTGTGTATGATGACCCCGTGGTGATTGGGAACCAGACTCTCCATCCCATCAAGCCGGGGACCGGCTCGATAGCGACCTTTATCGGGTCCCGGTACTGCATAGATCTGGAAGACCACCCCATGGCCAATGATGTTTCCACAGAGCGAAACGCCGATGGCCAGTTCCTGATACGCATACCGTTTGAGGTCTGGGATGTGGAATCAGATCCTCCCAAGCAGATCAATTTCCTTGTTTATGACAGGGTTCAGCATCCCGTGGAATCAATCGACTTCTATGCCTTCAATCCCGTCAATAGGATGTATTGCTATATCCTGCATACGCCATATGACGCAACTCATATCGCGGATGTTGGCACTTCCAGTAATCAGGGTGGCACAGATGTGGATTCCCTGACCTGGGGTCTCATTTTCTATGAGACAAACTGGGCCAGCGGTGATACCGTCACCCTACGATACATTGGTCCCATTCAACGGGGTGTTGATCTGTTCACCTTCACGACATTAGGACTCGAACTCGATCCTGATTTCGATACTCCGGAAAGCTTCGTCTTGAGCCAGAACTATCCCAATCCATTTAATCCTAATACGACTTTTCAATATGATCTCCCCACTGCAACCAACGTGGTTTTCGTAATCTATGATATTCTAGGTCGAGAAATAGTACGGCTGGTTGACGCACCGGAAGACGCCGGACCCCACCAGGTTATCTGGACCGGTAAGGACAAGTTCGGCCGGGACCTGGCCTCCGGCGTTTACATCTACCGCTTGGTGACGCCTGAATATACTAAGTCCATCAAGATGTTATTGTTAAAGTAGGAAGCAGGATAGCCCCCGACGCTTTGGGTCAGGGGCTGCTGCTGAAATAGGGGCCGAAGGCCAGCATGTCAATCAGAGACTGATCTGGTACCTGGCTCCCCAGATAAGCGCCCGGGCGGGATCGTTAATGTTGACCTCTTCCTGGTAGCGGATAAATCCTTTTAAGGTATGGACTTTCGTGAGTTTTTTCCTTAATCCCCAGGTCAGGCGGTACTTCCGGTATACATATTCATCCTCATCATCCTGGTGAAATAACTCTGTTTCAAAATATGAGGACAGGCCGGACGTGAGTTGATAACCCAGTGTCAGTCTGTTCCTCACTTGGTCTTCCGGCGTTTCCCCGGCCTCGGTTTCCCGTTGCAGTTTCAGGCGATAACCCAGTGAAAACCGGTCCAGTCTCAATTTATACCGCCCGCTCAGGCTGGCTCGCCTGCGCCGTTTATCCGGGTAGATGATATATCGGTAATTGCCGGACGCACTGAAACTGCTGCTGAATCGATATGCCAGACTGACTTCCGTGAACGTGTTTTTAAAGGTGGAGATTTGCTCCTTTAAGCGCAGTTGCTGCTCGATCTCGAGGTTGAATCGGGACGCCAACCTCACATCCGCAGCGACACTGGCCCACAATTGATCATCCGGGGCTGCTGCCCGTGCCGGAGCCCACAGAGCCAGGCAAAAAGCCGCCAGGAAGGGATATGGGAATATAGATCGCATTCCTCGGCCGGAGGCTATTCCGGATCCGAACGGGATGGCTGCTCCTTAGGATGATAATGCACCTTGATTCGAGCCACATCACGGAGAAAATCGGTGCGCAATATCTCGAATCGCCGGATGTCCAGACCGGTGCGCTCCCGCAAGTCAGCCATTAGAAGATCAAAGTGTTCGGGTCTGATGTTCTCAATCTTTTCGTAAGTAACCACCAACGCGCGCAATGCCGATCTATGCCAATAGGCTTCCAGCAGGAACGCGGACACGACGATGGTCAGATTTGTGAACAGCAGTTCCAGGATGGAAATGTTGTTGGTGCTGAGGGCATTGATCACCCCCACAGTTATGACCATGAAGAGGTAGGTCATCTCCTTGATGGGAATTGGATCTGTGCGGTAGCGCATAATCGCAAATACGGCAAACAGGCCGAAGGCAAATCCAATGCTGAGGGTGGTGTTGCTCAGCAGATGGCAGACAAAAAATATGAGTATGTTGAACATGAAGTAGGTAAACCCGTACTCATTATTTTCCTGGTAACGGAAATAGATAAATCGTATGAGTAGGAATACGATCAGGAAATCGAATGCAAATCGGGCGACCAGTTCCCACAGGTTGGCGCTGAAAAATGGGGCCCCGAACAGGGCTAGTGTGCTTTCCATTATTCCTCCGAATAGATTAGCCTTCAGACATAAGTTTGTTGATTCGCAACAACCGCGGTTTGAATCGGTTGTGCTTTACGTCGGGGTGAGTGTGCATTATGCCAATGCAATATTTGC
>DAOWIJ010000100.1 GCA_030640955.1 Fidelibacterota bacterium | reverse complement strand
GTGGGATGTTCCATAATCCAACTGCCCTGCACCATACCGCCTTGTGGGGCGGACCGGCCCTGGCCACCGATCGCAGCTGGGGTGGGTTTGTGGCTGTGAATAGTGATCAGCGCAAAGCCTTTTCCATTAACATATCAACATTTACATTCGGTCAAAAAGAAGCTGATATCAGGTATGTGGGCTTCAATCCCGGTTTCACCTGGCGTCCCACCGACTATTTCTCACTCACGGCCAGTTCCCAGATTCGGATAATACACGACACGTGGATGCCGTGGATCGATTACGAGTCGTCGGAAGATCAGCAAACTGGTGACGAGAGATTCATCGTGGCTACACTGGATCAAACAACCGTCGGTACAACACTGCGTTTCGACCTCACGCTGACGCCCGATCTAACCATCCAGTTCTACGGATCGCCGTATCTGGATGCCGGTATCTTCAGCGAGGATAAGCTGGTTGTAGCCCCCAAGGCAGGTGCTTTCACAGAGCGTTACCATACTTTTACCGCCGAGGAGCGCGACTGGGACGGCAACCCCAATACGTATGACTATGATGTTGACGGTGGTCACGATGGCGTCATCAACTTCGAGGTGCCCGAAGACCGGGACTTCAACTACAAACAGTTCAATGCCAACCTGGTGCTGCGGTGGGAATATCAGACCGGTTCGGCGGTCTACCTGGTATGGTCCAACAACTTGAGCCACTCGGTGGACGTTGGTGACTTCGATTTTGCACGGGACATGAAGCAGCTGCTGAAGTCAAGCGGTGAGAATGTATTCATGATAAAGGCCAGTTATCTGCTGAATATCTAACCTCCACGGTGTCCAGTCAGCAGAGTAAAGCAGGGGCCATAGGTCCCTGCTTTATTTTTTAGCCTTCCGAAGAGGGTAGGTGGCGCCATGATTATTAATCTAAAATAGTTTGCCTCAAAGTGACGTGTATCATACTATTTGCTCCTGATTATCGTTACAATTCAGGCCGTGAGATGGCGCATCAATCCGGTCGACGCCGATTAAAACGTAATTGAAGTGATAAGATAGATCACGATGCAGAGACATAATATACGAAAAAATAAATTGGGCGCATTTATCAGGTTACTGGTAGTGTGGATGCTGATTCTCTGGTGGTGGTACGCCGGCTCAGGTACATCTGAGGGATCAGCTTACAACGAAGCGAGGCTCCGCGCTGAGAATCAACGTAAGGTGGTTACCCACTGATGATACGCCGGGAAAAAGCCACAATATGCCGATGCACGGCACATATGCTGAAACTCATCACTATCTGATCCTACCACGTCCTTTCTTTCCCTTCGCCAAAGGCATATTCAGTGAACCCACCCGCCAGCCTGACATTCCTTTTATTCTTAAATACAGATTCATAAACTGTATTAAATTCGGGTCTTCATTGAACGGTCTGTGTATGGTGGAGCAGGTATAGGTGTTTATGATGTCGAAAGCTATTCGCCGACCTATTGCATGCCCGCCAATCATATATTAAGGAATAGTAAAATAGTATGACTCCAACACTCGTGTCTCCGGCAAGTTCGGACCGCACAAATCCGGCGCCTGATTCCACAGTAGAAAAACTGCTGGCGGAACAGGGATACTTCGACCATTATGATGATGAGAAGATAGCGGTCCTGCAATTCAACAGTCTATCGGAACTGGGCAGAGCGGTGACTTACCGATTTATCGAATGGGTCCAGAGAAACCCCCGGGGTGTATGCAGCTTGCCCACCGGCAAGACACCGGAATATTTCATTCGTTGGATGAATCATCTTTTAGAGCATTGGGATACACCGGAAATTGCGCAACAGGTGGAGGCGGCCGGATTGGGGCCGGAGCGGCCGGATATGTCCGAACTCTATTTTGTGCAGATCGATGATTTTTTTCCCATGAAGGAGCGGCATCCCAACCGATTCCTTTCCTATATCCAGCGGCATTATATCAAGAATTTCGGCTTCGACCGGAATCGCGCCTTGTTGATGGATTTCAACGCCCTGGAATGGCCGGAGAACCTGTCCATAGATGACTTGTTTCCCGACCAATCCATCGACCTGACCTTGCGGACACGCGCAGCCAGTAACGATCTCGAGCGTTTGCAGCAGAAAGCCATTATCACTTTGGACAGTTACGCCATGGAGTATGAGCAACGCATCAGGGACCTGGGCGGGATTGGCTTTTTTCTCGGGGGTATCGGCCCCGATGGTCATATCGCCTTTAATATCAGAGGATCCGACTTCTTCTCCACCACGCGGCTGATTCACACCAATTTTGAAACCCAGGCAGCGGCGGCCTCGGATCTGGGCGGCATCGAAATCTCGGCAAAAAAGGCGGTGATGACTATCGGGCTGGGGACGATCACTTACAATCCGGATACGGTGGCGATCATCATGGCAGCCGGTGAGGCTAAAGCCGGTGTCATCGCTGAAGCTATAAGCGGCCGGTCCGGCATACAGAATCCGGCGTCTATCCTGCAAAATCTGCCGAACGCCCGCATCTACCTGACCAACGGCGCCGCCATCAAGTTGGAAGGCCGACGCATCGCCAATCTGCCCAGGACTGAGACCATTGATGACGATATGATTGTCAGAACGGCCATCGATTTATCGGTGCGGCACAATAGCCGGATCAAGGACCTGATCCCTGAACAGATTCAGTCCGACCCCTATGGCGAGTTCTTGCTGGGACGGCTGGCCTGGTCGCCGGAACGCCTCCAAGACCACGCCCACGACGTGTTGACGAAGCGTCTGAAAGAGGGGCTGGCCCAGAAGGAAGGCCGCCGGTTCCTGCATACCGGTCCGCACCACGATGACATTCTACTCGGACTTTTACCGGCCATCATCCATCAAGTCCGGTCCGTTCGGAATGAACACAATTTCGCCATAATGACCTCCGGTTTTACGTCGGTACCCAACCAGGTCATAATCGAGGTCGTGAAGGACGCATTGGAATGTATGAGACACTGGGAATTTAGCCGCCGCTGGGAAGCCGGCTATTTCAATCAGAGTCCCCAGGAATTGCGGGACCGGGACGTGAAAGATTGCCTCGAAGCGCTGATTGTGAATAACGATGAGGAACGCACCCGGGCGGTGTCCCGGAGGGTGGTCCACTCGCTTATGGAGATCCATGAATGTACCGGCAGGGATGAATTAGAGTCCACCGCGCGGGAAGTATTAGAAGATGCCAGCGCCCAGTTGCCCGGGGCCAAAGACCGCAAGGAGCTGCAGCTGCTGAAGGGCGCTATAAGGGAGTTTGAGGAAGACCTGGTATGGGCGCACTATGGATTTGAGGCCCGTAAAATACACCATTTACGGTTGGCCTTTTATACGGGCGACTATTTTACCGAGGCCCCGACCCGGAAGGATGACCTGCCGCCGATCAGTGCGCTGTTCGAGTCGCTGCAACCGGATGTACTTACACTGGCTTATGATCCTGAAGGTACTGGTCCCGATACGCATTACAAGGTATTGCAGGCCCTGGCAACCTATCTGGAAGATAATCTGGAGCAACATCGGGACAAGCTTGAAATCTGGGGCTATCGCAATGTGTGGCATCGCTTTCATCCCGGTGACGCCAATATGTACGTCCCCGTTTCAGCCAACACACTTGCCACCCTGGACCATATCTTCAAGAAATGCTACATCACCCAGAAATACGCATCCTTTCCCAGCTACATGCACGATGGCGCCTTTTCGGAGCTCATGCAGCAGATTTATGTGGAACAGTATGACACGCTTCGCACAGCCCTGGGCGAGCAGTTCTGGCTGGAGCAGGATAATCCCCGGCTGCGCTCAACCTATGGTTTGTTGCTGGTGCGGAAAATGTCTGTGGATGAATTTCTGGCGGCCGCGGAATCGCTGCGGGGACTGATCGGTCACACCTGATCAGTTTACCGTATCGTATTAATGAAGTACCGGCTTACTTACCGGTTTTACGTGCGTTATTATTGCTGAGTTCTTCGATCAGACGGCTGGTGCTCTGGCCTTCAACCAGTGGCACCAGGCGGACCTCACCGCCCCAGCTTTTTACTTCCTTCGCGCCGATGACCTGATCCTCAGTATAATCGGCCCCCTTGACCAGCACATCCGGCTTGACGGCATTGATCAGGTTAAGCGGCGTTTCTTCATCGAAAAAGGTTACCGCATCCACCGAGGCCAAAGCAGACATCACCTTGGCGCGGTCGCCCTCCTGCATAATAGGTCTGGAAGGCCCTTTAAGTTGTCGCACTGACCGGTCCGTATTGAGGCCCAATACCAGGCGGTCGCCCATTTTACTGGCAGCCTCTAGATAGCTCACATGACCAGCGTGCAGCAGATCAAAACAACCGTTGGTAAAGACGATTTTGAGGTTGTCACGCCGCCATTTGGCAGTGCGCTCAACCAGAGCTTCAAGATCACAGATTTTGGACAATTTATCCAGCGCGTGATCTCTTTCCAGCTCCGCCAGTAGTTCATTCCGGTAGACGGGCGCAGTGCCTACCTTGGCCACCACGATGCCACCAGCCAGGTTGGCCAACTGGGCAGCATCAAGCCTGCTCAGGCCGGCCACGAGACTGGCGGCCAGTGTAGCGATTACCGCATCACCAGCGCCGGATACATCGGCGACCTCGTGGGCCAGCGTGGGGATGCGCCTTTGAGTGACATCGTCCATTATAGCAATGCCCTCAGAACCCAGGGTAACCACCAGGAACTCCAAGCCTAGATCACGCCTCAACTGCTCGCCGGCGTTTAGCAGGGCCGGCAGGTTTTGGGCATCGCTCCGGCAAACTTCCGCGAGTTCCATTCGGTTGGGTGACAAAATGGTCGCACCGGAATACTTGCTATAATCGCTGCCTTTGGGATCAACCAGCACGGGTATTCCGTGTTGGCTGGCGGCTGAGATGATTTCCCGGGTTACCTGGGCCGTCAGGGCGCCCTTGGCATAATCGGACAGCACAATCGCGGCGGGATCAGATTGCAGCTGCTTATGGAAAGCACTCAGCAGGGCCTCGTAACTACCCTCCGCCATCGGTTCCACTATTTCATGATCAATTCTGAGCATATGCTGGTGGTCGCCGATCACCCTGGTTTTGCTGATCGTGGGACGATCTTCAAGTGCGACGACGCCCGTTGTATCCACGCCGCTGCCCAGAAGCGAATCCAACAGGATCTGATGCAGGTGATCGCTGCCGGTAAAGCCGATGACGCTGGCCGTCAGACCTAAGCCCGACAGGTTGATGGCGACATTGGCAGCTCCACCACCCACGTATGATTCGCGGGTCAGATTTACTATGGGCACTGGAGCTTCAGGTGAAATTCGACCCACAGAGCCCCACAGATAGCGATCAAGGATCAGGTCCCCGACAACCAGAATGCGGCGCGCCCCAAAACTTGCCCTGACCGCCTTGATTACACCGCTGTTATCCTCAAACACGGCTTAGCGGCCCTCGAATGCCTGTTCAACAATGTCACACAGAATATGGCCCATCAGGATGTGCCCCTCCTGTATTCTCGACGTGATTTGGGCGGGGATTACCAAAGCTGTGTCTGCCGTTTCAGCCAGTTGGCCGCCAGCTCCGCCGGTAAAACCGACAGTATACGCGCCGATCTGTCTCGCCTCGTCAAGCGCCTTGAGCACATTGGGACTATTACCTGATGTGGAAATCCCTACCACCACATCCTCGGGGCGGCAGAGTGCCTCGATTTGTCTGGTAAAGACATTATCAAAGCCATAGTCGTTAGACACGGCGGTCAGGATGGATGTGTCGGTGGTTAAGGCGATGGCGGGCAATCCACTCCGTTCACGCTGATAGCGGCCCACGAACTCGGCTGCCAGGTGCTGGGAGTCTGCCGCGCTGCCACCATTACCCATCAAGATGATTTTGCCACCTTTGCCTAAGGCCGCAATCATCTGCTTGCCGATGGTCTCTATCACCGGTTTCAGCGCATCAAGGTTTTGCACCATCGCGCGATGACCGGCAAGCGCTTCATCAAAGTTGGTCATAGCCATAATCCCGTTATATCACTACTGTTGGCCGGCATTGCTACAAGATCCATTGCTGACCAGAATTACTTCTTCTGCAGAGCAATCTGCTCTGCAATCCAGGGATAGGTTTTGCGCAATCCATCTTCCAGCGATTGTGCCGGCTTCCAACCTAATTTTTCCTCAAACAAGGCATTGTCCGAATTGCGGCCCCTGACACCTTCTGGTCCGGGAATATGCTTAATGCTCAATTGTTTGCCGGCAATCTTCATCACCATTTCAGCCAGATGATTGATTGTCACCATCTCCTCGGAACCGATATTGACCGGCCCCAGAAAGTCTGAATCCATCAGGCGGCGCATGGCCTCGAGACACTCATCCACATAGAGGAAGGAGCGAGTCTGTTTGCCATCGCCCCACATCTCCATCTCGCCATTATCGGGCGCCTCAGCTATCTTGCGGCAGAAGGCCGCCGGCGCCTTTTCCCGGCCACCGGTCCAGGTGCCTTCAGGACCGAATATGTTATGAAATCTCGCAATCCGGACATTAAGGCCGTGGTTGCGATTAAAGGCCAGGAACAGGCGTTCACTGAATAGCTTTTCCCACCCGTATTCACTGTCTGGAGCTGCCGGATAGGCAGAGTCTTCAGCGCACTTGGGATTGTCCGGGTCCAGCTGGTTGTACTCGGGATACATACAGGCCGAAGAGGAATAAAATATTTTGCGGATCGACGCCTTCAGGACCGTCTCTACCATGTTCAGGTTGATCAGGGCCGAATTATGCATGATATCAGCGTCATTTTCGCCGGTAAATACGAAACCGGCTCCACCCATATCGGCAGCTAACTGGTAGATTTCATCGAATGGCCGGTCCGTTACCCCTCGGCAAACC
>DAOWIJ010000262.1 GCA_030640955.1 Fidelibacterota bacterium | reverse complement strand
GAATAGTTACGTCTTCTTCCGGGGAACCAATGGCATATTGTAATGTCGTACTCAAAGGCACGATGATCGGGGCCACCACGGATGCTGAAGGATACTACGTGATTCTCAATATTCCTCCCGGGATCTACACAGTCACGGCGAGTTATATTGGGTACAGCTCAATCTCTTACACTGATGTCAATGTGAACACCGATTTTACCACGAAATTGGACGTGCAGCTTACCGAAAGCGTTCTGGAAGCGGAAGAAATCGTTGTTACAGCCGAGAGACTGCTGGTTACCAAAGATCGCACCTCATCGACGGCAAGTATCAGCTCCGATGAAATCGAGGTTCTACCGGTGACGGAAATCAGTGAGCTGCTTTCCTTACAGGCTGGCTTTGTCGATGGGCACGTTCGGGGAGGCCGATCAGGTGAGGTCGTTTATGCCATTGATGGAGTGCCGGTAACCGATGTCTATGACGGTTCCAGCGTTGTGGACGTGAACGTCAATTCGATCAGTGAGCTCCAGTTTATCAGCGGGACCTTCAATGCCGAATACGGGAAGGCCCTATCCGGATATGTCAATATTGTGACCAAGGAACCGGTTAGAGGTTTGTCTGGAGGGTTCACCAGCTACTTTGGTGACCATGTGAGCAAACATACCAATATCTTCAGGGGTATTGCTGAAGTAAATCCTGTTACAATCAACAATATTGAAGGTTACCTCAACGTTCCGCTAGTTCAAGATAAGATTTCATTCTACGGAAGTGCCAGGCATATTTATTTTGGAGGTTGGCAGCATGCCCGAAGTGAATATAATCCTTGGGATATCACCGTCAACTTAGGCCCTTCAGAGCCTCTGGAATCGCGCTACGATATTCAAAAAACGGGGGATGGAAAAATTGTTCCCATGAACTGGAATGAGAAGACGAACCTGCATGGGAAATTGATATTCAAGCCACTCAATACCACAACCCTAAAGTATACTTACCTCATGGATGAGGTCAGATACCAGGATTATGACCACTCGTTTTCCCTGAACCCTGATGGCAATCTGAAACGATTCAGGGATGCCCAGACCCATCTGCTGGGAATCACCCAGATGTTCAGTACCAGGACATTCCTGCAAGTCAATTTTTCCTGCTTTACGAAGCAATACCAACATTATGTGTATGACGATTACCGGGATGAGCGCCACACTCATTATGCCCTGTTGAACCAGCAACCACAGGAGGCCCCCAGTTTTAAAACAGGCGGTACTAACAATCAACACTTCCGGCGCACAACCAGCTCTTTGCTGTTCAAGGTTGATTTGACATCACAAATACATAGAACTCACCAGGTTAAACTTGGCTTTGATGCAACAGGGCATAAGTTGGCATTTAGAAACCTGACCCTGCTCCAGGAATCAGGCTTGTCATCACCTGCCACCAGTGGAGACCCCTTCGTATCTATGCGTGTACCTGATCCTACGAATCCCAGTGAGAACTTAGCTATTGATATTTACGAGCGCAAACCGGTGGAGTACTCGGCTTATGTCCAGGATAAGATCGAACTGACCGATCTGATCGTTAACGTCGGTCTGCGGCTGGACTATTTTTCACCGGATGGTTATGTGCTTGCCGATCCGACCGATCCAGACATCTACCGGCCACGCAGAACCGAAAATATTGAAATGGAATTATCTGAGAGGCTCATTCACTGGTACCGAGACGCTACCCCTAAATTTCAGGCCAGTCCCAGACTTGGGTTTGCTTTCCCTATTACAGATCGGAGTGTCTTCCACTTCTCCTTCGGGCACTTTTTTCAGATGCCTAATTTTCATCTGTTGTACCAGAATCCCGAGTACAAATTCGGCCCGGAAACGGGGAATCTCGGCCTCGCCGGCAATTCCGATCTGCGCCCCGAGAAGACAATCAGCGGTGAGGTTGGCGTCCAACAAGCCCTTAGTGATCTGCTATCAGTTGAATTGACCGGCTATTTCCGGGACATCAGGGACCTTGCGGGGACTCGTTCGGATGAGATCAATCTGTTTGGAGGCGCTGGACGTTACAGCCAGATTGTGAACAGCGATTTCGGTTTCGTACGCGGTGTCATCTTTGCCTTGAACAAGAGACTTGCGAATCATTGGTCCAGCAGGATCGATTATACGCTGCAAACTGCCAAAGGTAATGCCTCAGATCCTGCCGCATCGAGGAACCAGGTTGTGAGCGGACAGGAACCGGAAATTCAATTCGTCAGACTTGATTTTGACCAGGTCCACACGGTGAATGTGTCTTTCAGCTACGCATCCCCTCTACACTGGGGTTTCAGTCTGATTGGACAGTACGGAAGCGGATTCCCATATACGCCGTCACAATCGATAGATATTTCCAAGATTCTGACTAACACTGAAACAAAGCCGTCAACCCTTAATTTTAACCTAAGGGCTTATCGAGATTTCCGTCTCCGTGATACTCAGATCAGGTTTTTTACTCGGATCTACAACCTGTTTGACAGGAAAAACGAACTTATTGTTTATAACGATAGCGGGACAGCCGATTATTCTCGGAATGAATACATTAAAAAACAGCAGAACTTACCCGAAATCATTAATACGTTGGATGAATACTACCGGAATCCAGCTTTCTACTCAGAGCCCAGAAGAATCGAAGTAGGTCTCTCAATTTCCTTTCATGAATGAGCACCATGCTGGTTAACAGGAACAAAACACAACCCCTGGATAAGACTTGCTTGATAGTATTGGCCGGGCTGCTGATGTCAACTTTTCTTTCGGCTCAATCAGAAAAAGGTACCCCCACGGCCCGCAGGGTTGGTGTGCACCGCGGAAATCAGGTCAGGACCGTGTTCACCAATTATGGGGTCATTGGGCAGCCCGGCAGCCAGGGTCCAAACACAGCCTGGAAATACGATAACAACGGCTATGCTACCGATATTCAACCCTTGGTGGGCGTCAGGTTGCCTATTCGGGATTACATCGTAAACGGCTTTTTCGACGGCAGACCGGACACCCTTTATTCAGTGATTGGCACCAATGCCAGCAGGTCCGGCGAACCCGATCTTGACCCTGGAGGCAGCACCTTTTGGGGCTTTGAACCCCTACCCAACTATTTCAATCCCAGTCTGGATGAAATCGGCAAAGGGGTAGCCATGAGCCACTTGCCGGAAACATGGCCCGCGCTGTGGCCGGACCATCCCGACTGGATTGATGAACAGGGTCATGCGGAATGGAACGGATTCCTGGGGCGGGACATGCAGATTGCGGATCAGGAAAGCTACTTCGTGATGGACGATGATCGCGATGCCCGGATGTTTACGCAGCACGGTTTCCTGCCCGATTCAACCGATCAAACCAGGAAAGGACAAGGTATTCAAGTATCTGTGAGAGGCCTCCAATGGTCCCATTTCCTGGCCCAGGATGTGATATTCTGGATCTACGAGATAAAGAATATCGGCACAACCGTGTATGACCAGACCGTTTTTTCCACCCTGGTTGGCACCTATGTAGGGGTCGGCCCTATGGGGGGGGATGAGTATGATGATGACGCTTCCTTTTTTAACATCAAAGAATCCATCACCTATACCTGGGACTTCGATCATAATATCAGGCCCACAGCTAACGCGAGGTGGCTACCCACTCCCAGCGATGTGGGTTACATTGGCTATGCGTTCCTGGAATCACCCGGCAATCCCTATGACGGCATTGATAACGATGGCGACAACAGTGAACACATGGGCGAAGCGCCATACTTCACCGAAAATGATTTTCAGCCGGTCACTGTCAATGCAGGCGCCACACTTGTTCTGATCGATAAGACTACGTTCGAACGTACGCTGTTCAGCATGCCTGCAACCACCACGACAGTCACTTCAATGGGGAAGCAGTATCGTCTGGTACCCGACTCGACTGTCTTGGCGGAAGGCAACATGTCCGGCCGCACTTTAAACGCCAATGCCTTTGATGGACTGGACAACGACCTCGATGGGATCATCGATGAGAATTACCAGTTGCACTACCGCCAATACAAGGCCACCGTGGAGGGTGTGGTACTTGTGGATAAACTTAATCCGGTGCAGTACAAGGACTATGTGAACGGTATTGGCCTGAATGATTTGATGATCGATGAAAGGCGCAATGATGGAATTGACAATGATGGTGACTGGGACCCCATCTACCACGATGTGGGGGTCGACGGTAAACCTGATACGGGTGACGATGGTGAGAATGACGGCCGTCCTACCGAAGGCGAGCCGGCCTTTGATTCAAAGGACATTGATGAGTCGGATCAGATCGGTTTGACCAGCTTTGATTACTTCGTGCCTTCCACCGATATCGATCTGACGAATGATCACAATCTGTGGCAAAGGATGTATCCAGGGCGGTTCGATGTACCAAAATCGGTGGTGGAGAACAGGGCTATCAGGGGTGAAGATGGCGATTTCATTTTCGGTTCGGGCTATTTTCCGCTCCTTCCCGGGGAGACCGAGAGGTTTTCTCTGGCCTTGGTGTTCGGAGAAGATTATGAGGCCGTTGTAAGGTCCAAGAACATCGCCCAGGTTATATACGATGCCAACTACAATTTTCCCCGACCCCCTGAACCGCCTACCCTGACGGCCGTTCCAGGCGATGGCCAGGTTACCCTTTACTGGGACAAAATAGCTGAACAGAGCTACGACCTCGCACTCAAAACCAATGACTTTGAGGGTTACAAAATATATAAGAGTACGGACCCGGAGTTTTCAGACATAAAGACTATCTCCAACGGTTATGGAGTATTGGTCGATTATGAGCCGATTGCCCAATTCGATCTGAATAATGGTATACGGGGTTTCTTCAATTCTGATCCCTTGCTATATGAGCTGAGTAGCGGGAAGCCGTTTTTCCTTGGTGAAAATACGGGCCTGCAAAACACGTTCGTGGATAATGACGTCATCAATGGTAAGACATATTATTACGCCGTTACCGCTTACGACCGCGGTGATGAAGCCGAATCGATATATCCCTCCGAGAACTCCAAGCTGATATACCTGGATGTGCACGGCGAGCCAGTATTGGATAAAAATACGGCCGTGGCTGTACCCGGCGCACCCGTATCCGGATTCGTACCGCCAGAATCGGGCGTTAGCCTCACACGCGTCAGCGGAGCATCCAGCGCTACGCCATGGGTGGAAGTGGTCGACCAACAGAGAGTAAAGAGCACGACCTACATGCTCACCTTTACCGATTCCCTTATCCAGGGTGTCAGTATAGCCTATGCTTTTAATCTGGTCGACTCCACGACTGGCGAAGTTATTTTCGAGGAGAGTACAAATCTGCTGGCATCTAACGGTGATATTTTCGATGGCATGCAACTATCTTTCGACACATTCTATCAGCTGCTGGAAAATATCCGGCTGGACACGGCCACCAGTATGTGGAATCGAGACGATCCACGGAATCTTGAATATGTCATGTCGCAATTCGATGGGGCAGGTGTAAAGGGCGTACGCTATCCCCGTGACTATATGTTTGTGTTCAACAGCGACTATGACGAATCGTCGTCAAGGCTCACGGCGATTTTTGGGAGTAATTCACCGCTTACGATCAAGACTACAAACTTCGCGGTATATGATATTACGGATACCGATCATCCAATGAAAATCCAGTATGGGTTTGTCGACAAGATCGGCGCCAAGCAGGATACTTTATCCCATTTTGATGCCGTATACCTATCGAATGATGACGGCACCGATCTCTCATGGCGGGTAATCTTCAAGGGCGAGGAGGCGCGCGTACCCGCGGCGGGTGATACATTGTATCTGATCTTCAACAAACCCTTTTCAATGAAAGATACATTTGTCTATCGATCCCGTGAGGCTGATTACGATCAGGCCGTAATCGGGGACCAACTGAAAAATATACGTGTGGTGCCGAATCCATACATTGTTTCAAATGTGTTTGAACAACCACCTCCTTCGCAGATTCGTGGTAGAGGGCAGCGGATCGTGAATTTTATAAACTTACCGCCCAACAGTCTGATCCGTATCTATGCCTCGAATGGGAATCATGTGCGGACCCTAAAGCACAGTGGTGACCTTTTTAGCGGGACCGTCACTTGGGACCTCAGGTCAAAAGAGGGGCTTGATATTGCATTCGGAATCTATTTCTACGTGGTGGAAGTCGAGGGCCTCTCCAAGCCGAAAACAGGAAAACTGGCCATCATAAAATGAGCCTGAAATGGCATTAAGAATTCAAAGAATAATTATGGCCTTGATGCTTTCCCTATTGGTGGATCGGGGTAGTTTCGTGCTCGGGCAATCCAAGGTAGGGACTACTGCGGCCAATTTTCTCACGATCCCCGTAGGGGCCCAAGCATCTGGCATGGGTGGTGCTTTTGTCGCCGTGGCCAATGACGCAACCACCGCCTTCTGGAATCCTGGGGGCCTTTCGCGATTGACCGGCAATGAGGTTGCCGTTTGTCATGCTGATTGGCTGGTGGGCACAAACTTAAACTGGCTGAGCGTAGTCTTGAAGTTTGGTGATCATGCCATGGCGGTGAGCGTCAACCAACTCGATTATGGACAGGAGGAGGTCACGACGGAATTTGCACAGAACGGTACTGGAGAATACTGGGACGCTCAGGATATAGCCGTCGGATTTTCATACGCCCGGAATCTGACCGACCGATTTTCCATCGGTGGTACCGCAAAATATATCCAGGAACGTATTTGGCATGAGCAGGCCGACGCTTTCGCGCTTGATGTGGGACTTCTGTTCAGGACACAATTCAACGATATGCGGATCGGCATGAACATGGCGAATTATGGCACAGAGATGCAACTGACCGGCAAAGACCTGTTACAGCCTGTAGATATCGATCCAGCCCACCCCGGCAATAACGAAAATATTATTGCAGCCCTGAAAACCGATTCCTGGTCGCTACCATCCTCCTTTACTGTCGGCCTGGCAATGGACGTCATCAGGAGACAGCAATGGCTCTCAACCTTGTCCGTGGATGCAACCTATCCCAGTAACAATTCCTCTTATATGAGCTTCGGTTCTGAGCTATCCTGGAATGGGCTGGCCTTTCTAAGATTTGGCTACAATTCGGTTTTTAAAGAACAAGCTGAGGAAGGACTCACCCTTGGTTTGGGAATAAAGGCACCAGTCGGTTCTTATTCTATTAAAATGGACTATAGCTATATGGATATGAGGATTTTAAGCAGCGTTTCACGATATTCAATCTCTATAGCCTTATAGCCTGACTGCTTTGGCAGCCTATACGTCCAGTTGTGTATTGTGAGCAAACCAGTTAATCCCAACCATTTCACATTTTGCCAGAGAATCACCGACGGCAAGTCCATGAAATCCATTCGATGCAAAGAACCCCACAAAATTAATACCGTGGGGCTCTTTAAGTAGTTAGGTCACGTTTTGCTCACAGTGGCCTCATAAGCTGCTGTTATTTCAAGGCAAACCTCGGGCTCATAACCCGAAGGTACACTTCTCTAATTCAAGACCAAAAGCTTTCGGGCTTTGAGCATCTGACGGGCAAGTCGGGCCAATTTGACCAGCTGATCCCGGGCAAACAGATCCCGATTCTTTATCAGATCGTGATGAGTCAGAGTAAGCGAATGCAGTGACGCGATTGGCCGGCCTCCCGCGCTTAAAAGGGCCTGCAGGTACCTGAGTGGCTCATCGAGGCTAGTGTTCAGCTCCTCCTCGAAAAGACTCCGTTCCTCTAGGTCTAC
Organism: Fidelibacterota bacterium; assembly: GCA_030640955.1. Classification (GTDB taxonomy): domain Bacteria; phylum Fidelibacterota; class Marinisomatia; order SCGC-AAA003-L08; family TS1B11; genus DAOWIJ01. Next base: position 130 of record DAOWIJ010000262.1, on the reverse strand, counting down.
GAACAGGCTGGGAAAGAGCGGGGCGTCCGGGGGCATTCCACTAGGTATCTCCCGCATCAGATCCGGTACAATAGGAATAGCCTGCCAGTGTCGCGGCCTGCGATCGGGTTTTATTATTGCATTTCGTTCT
>DAOWIJ010000052.1 GCA_030640955.1 Fidelibacterota bacterium | reverse complement strand
TGCTCATCCCGTTTTCAGATCATCCAATAGGACCTTGTCCGATTCCACCACCCGATTAAAATCGATAATAGTGACCAGGTTGTCATCCAATTTAGCTATCCCCACAAAATATTTATGGTCTGCATCCAGCCAATCTTCCGGAGTAGGCTCGATTTTGTTCTTGGGTACGGTTATAACTTCACGAACCGATTCGACGATATAGCCCAGTAGACCCATATTAGTCCGCGCGATCATGATTTTCTGATCACCAGCGTCCTCAGCGCTGCGGGCGGCCAAGCCAAGCCTGGTCCGCAGTTCCAGGGTTGGGACAATATTTCCCCGCAGATTGGTAACCCCTTTTATATACGGCTTTACATGGGGAACGCGGGTAATGTGGCTCATGCCGGTGACTTCTTGAATCTGGAGGATATCGCCGCCATAAGTCTGGTCGCCAATGGTAAAAGCGACCATCAGAAGAGAATCATCGGCGGCGGTACCAGATTGAGCCTTGCTTATTTCGGCGTTGGCAGCTTCAACCTCTTTTGATTCGGCAGCTTCGGCTGGATTTGGTGCCATTTCATCTCCCATCAATTAATGGATACAGTATCATTCTCTGTAAAGAATACAATCATAATGTAATCCTGGCTCGAACTTATGCCAGACAAATCAGGGTTTATCCTTCGGCAATTTCTTGTAGTTGCGCTTTCTCCTCGGCTGTAAATAGCTTATTGGGATTCAGAAGCAGTATCAAACGCTCCCCTACCTTCCCAACACCCTCAAGGAATTCCACGTCAATTCCTGAAGAAGTCATATTTGAGGCCGGATCAACGTCGTCAGCCGCTAGACGCAGTACTTCTGATACCTGATCAACAACCATCCCCAGGGTATGGCCTTCGCTTTCAATCACGACGATGCGGGAATCCTTGGATCTGGCTGTTTCGGATAGTCCAAACCTGAGCCCTAAATTGACAACCGGCACTATCGTTCCCCGGAGGTTGATGATGCCCTCGATAAAACCTGGAGCGCTGGGCACTGGTGTGACTTTGCTTAAGCGGTTTATCTCCCGGACGAATTGAATGTCGAGTCCATAGCTGCCTTCCCCAAGCTGGAATATGACCAACTGACGCATATCGCTTGAGCCTTGCTCGACCTCTGCATCAGCAATATTGCCAATACTGGATAAAGACATTTTATACTCCTCTCATCATTGCCGGCACCCACACATCAGTGCTCTATCAGCTGATTAATCTTATAACTTAACCGTGCGTTTGATACCAGTGACGCCCACCCTGCTACCTTTGCCAAACTTATGTCTCCCCGAACGGGTAAATCTTCTGGGCACGGGCGAATTACGGTTTACCAGACCAGAGTTCGATGGGGGTGTATCTTATTTTTTTATATAACACCATTTCCCCATTCCGCCTGGAAAACCACATAGGCACACTGGTCTCTCATGAAACTTAATTAAATGTGTCTCCATTTACAAGATAACAGGATATTTGTCTGGGCTTGGCAAGCTTTAGCAATAACTATGGATGACAGGCTCTCCGGCATCACCCGCCCAGGAATGCAGGATTATTAAGTCATGACGAAAACGAGGTTCGGGACCTTGGCTACAATGCCCCGATATCATTCAGAATGCTGCTGGCAACCCTTTGAAGCACCACTTCAGTCTCATAATCACCAGAACGGACCCGTTCGGCAACGGCTTTTAGCTCCTCTTCAGAACGTGGCGCCACCGCTGAATCTGATGAGCCAGACTCAAATTGAGGGAGCCTCAATATGGAATCAGCCAACCGGTCAATGACTTCCGGCCGCTCAAATTCACCAGATTCGATCCGCTGCCGGAGCTCTTCAAGACGTGCCGCATCAGGCTCACGCAAGCTATCGAGGGACTGTTGGAAGCGCGAAACTTCAGTGGTGGATTCGGCAAGTCTCCGGGCCGCGGACGAAATATTTACAGAATCAGGACGTTCGGTAGTTGACGATTGCTCAACACTCGAGTCCTTACGCACTTTCGAAGATTGACTTTCCCGAAGCCGTTCCTGCTCCCGGACTTTATCAGCTGACGAAAGTGGATCACCAATATTCTTTATCGGCGTCATAACCTCTATCCTATAAGATCAACAGCGGGCTGGCCTATCTGTTGGCCAGCAGCGGTTTTACCTTTGAAGTTAATGTATTCAGGTATAAATGCCATATTATTTATTATTTGCAGTCGAGCCCGGCGGATTATTTCGGTCAAATTCTGGTCATGCCTGGCGAGCAGCTCCAGTTTGGCCCGAATTTTCTCCCGCTTACGATTCAGATCGATGTTATTATCTACCAGCTCTTTCGCCAATTCACGCCGTTCGGATTCCAGAGCAGCAACAATCCCGATCTGCTCCGCTCGATATTTCACCAGCTGTTCGAGCTGGTCAAGATCCGGCTCCGCAGTTGAGCCTAACAGATCGCTGGTAACTACTACCAGTTGTTCTACAACAGCTCGCTGCTCTTCCAGTATGGCGCACATTCTCTGCGTCGGCGTATTCATTCTTATGCCGGGTGAACCGTTTATACCTCTTCGTTAAAAATCAGCCCGGTGAGCTTTTTCATTTTGGCCATTAGGTTGAGTAGAGCTTCGGGCGGAAGCTGGCGAATTACATCGCCGGTTTCCTTATTCAGCACCCGAACGACGTGGCGTCCGGTTTCGTCGTCTACATCGAAGGTCACCTTGGTTGCTGAAACCTGGCTAACAAAACTATTTATATCTCTGACCACACCGGGAACATCTCCGGTGCCGCCCGAAACAACCGGCGCTGGGGGCAACGGCTTCTTTCCCCTGCCACCGCCGCTGGAGTCCGACGGTCGAACAGCAGCTGAACGTGAGGCCGGTTCTACCTGGCTCACTATGTGCTGTATTGAATCAACCATTGTGATCCTCACTTCCTTGTTACTAAATCACGCGCTAGACGTGAAACTACTCAGGAATGCCGACTGTGATTGCACTTGGGTCAACACTGTCTGCAACCTGATTAATTGCATTCGAAATCTTTCTACTTTACGATCCAGGCGATCATCGAAATCATCCATCCGGTCGGTTTGATAATTGATGGAGATATCCAGGGCTTGCCGGGAGTTTGAAATCAGCCCGTTGGCCCTGGTATAATTATGCGCATAATCTTTGATACGGGCGGCAATGCCATCCGATGCCGTAAACAACTCAGACACGAAAGACTCATCAGTTGTTAAGGCCGTGGTAAACAAACTGGCATCCTCCAGCGTCAGCGTTCCATCATTATTTACGCTAATCCCGATTTTGTGGAGCCTATCATAGTCGGAGGAGCTGGCCCCGGTTACTTGCGAGTAGATAATGGAGCGCAATTCATAACCGATCAGGCTATAAGTGGAATCACCTCTAAAATCGCTTCCGGACCCGGTCTGGGTGGCCAGGTAATTGACGGTCTCATTATAGGCATTGATGAAATCCTCGATCTCGGTCTGCACTGTTTCTGTGTTCGCTTCGACACTGAAACTCTCAGTAGTGGTCGTAGTCCCATGGAGTTCCAGGGTTACGCCCGTCAGGACGTCACTCACCACGTTGCTGTCCCTGAGGAAAGTGAGTCCATCCATGACGAACTCGGCATCCAGGTCCGCGGCGGCGGTAATATAGCCACCCAGCGATCCCGTGGCCGTGTTGTTCCGGGTCACTTTCAGCGTGTTCAGCAGGCCGTTCGTATCGGTAAACTGCAGGGCGTTGGACTCGCCGGACTTGCCACTGCGGAGCAATAACCGGGTGGCACCCGTCTCTTCAGAGACCGCCGCGGCAGTCACACGCTCGGTGGCATCCAGGTCGCCGTTCGAAATAGCAAAGCTGACAGCCGCATTAATGGTGTCAGCAATACCGTCAAAGACTTCCTCGTTGGTCAGGGCGAAGGTGGCCGCACTCACCGTAACGGTTACGGCAAATGTATTATTCGGATCTGCATCCGTGGGGTGGGCCACGATAATATCAAAGGACTGGTCGGTAAGAAGTCCCGTGAAATCAGAATCGGTGGAGACATATTGGCTGGAGACCCGCACATCCGCCGAGGCCAGCCTGTTTACATCAAGGCTGTGGCTGCCCAGCTGGGCGTCGGAATCGGCGGTGGCCGTTATCAAGTCCGCATCACTGGTGGAGCCTTCCTTTGACGCAAACACATCTGTAAGCGTGTCCGTAAAGCGGTCTGTTACAGTATACAAAGCCGAAAGCTTGGAATCCAGTGTCGAAAGAGCGCTGTCCCGGCTTTCCAGCCTCGTCAGATTGGCCTCCAGACTTTGCCGGGAAGTACGCTCAATACTGCGGTATTGAGTTACTAATCCTTCAATGTCTAAACCGTTTGATATGCCAGATATGGATGCCATTTATTTACATCAACTTACGTTCATGGCCTCAGACCAGGCCGCTTTGAACTCGCCGATGATTTCCTCTACGATTTCATACTCCTTTTTTCTGGCCCTCTCAAGACAGAATTGATAAAGCTGGTACATAGGTACGGCGATTTCTTTCTGGTCGAAGTTGAGAGCTTTAATCAACTCTGTGAGACCAGACAGTACCTTTTCCTGGTTCTGCGTCCGGCAACCGTTAAGGATTGCGTCATAAATATAAGATATCAGCTGCTCAGCGCTGGCTGACATTATTTTCTGCACCAGATAAGGATCCGCTTTATCTTTTTGTGCCCTCGTTACCGATTGTAACACCCGCTTGTCTCCTTATCCGCTAAATAGGAATTGAACCAGATGCGATTCACGTCTAAGTCCTATATCGGACGGTGGAACCATTTCTTTAACGCTTTTTTCCGACCACACGAAGGGTAAAAAATGGTCAGGAAAGTTAAAGGGGTCCGGCCGAAGCCAGACCCCTTACGCGAATGCCCAACTGGTTGCGCTGGTTTACCGGAAGAGCGATAGGACCAGCTGGGGAGCCGAATTGGCTTGCGCAAACGATGAGAACGCTGTCTGCTGCACAATTTGTGCTCGCACCAGCTTCATCTGTTCGGCCGCAAAGTCAGCGTCCTCAATTCGACTTCGGGCAGATTCGGTATTAGTAACGGCGATCGCCAGGAAGTCCTCTTTCGAAGACAAGCGAATCATGTACTCACCGACTATCTGCGCATTGGTGTTAAGGGTATTGATGGCCGCATCAACCGCTGCTATCGCTGTCGAGGCGTTAGCCGCATTATCGACGGCTAGACTGGTCACACCCAGGGTAGCCGCGTCGGCGGCGTTCAGTGAAACACCGAATACATCGCCTGCGGCAGCACCCGTCTGGAATTGCTTACTGGTGAATGTACCATCAATCAACGTCTGTCCCTGGAAACTGGTCTCGTTGACAATGTCATCGATCTCAGAAACCAGTGCGTCGATCTGTCCCTGGATAGCATCGCGCTGATCACTATTGAAGGAGTCATCGGCACCCATAACCGTCTTCTCTTTAATAATCTGGAGAATCGAGCCGATTGCCAGATAACCACCTTCACCAATGGTCAGCACGTTCTTGGCAGTACCTACGTTCTGTACGGCCTGTTCCAGAGAACGTCTGCGAGCTTCCAGGCCACGAGACAACGAAAAACCCGCAGCGTCATCACCCACGGAGTTGATGCGCTTACCTGAGGACAGGCGTAGCAGACCAACACCGATCAAGCGGTTGACCCTAAGGAGTTCGTTCATCGACTGCAAAGCAGTGATGTTCGCTCCGATTCGTGTGAAACTCATTTGAACCTCCTTGTACTTACTTTTTTAAAGGGGCTTCCATGCCCAAGGCGACTAGATTTTCTAGGAGAAACCAGCGCATCGCCTGACAATGGCTTCATTTGATTACACATTCCGTATCGGCCCGTTAGCTGAAATCTTTAGCCTTTTTTAAACTACATTTTTCAGACTGGAAGAAAGTCTATCACCAGCGTAGCAGGTGCTTCCAGACTAGACCATAAACGAGCAAAATATCGTTTATTTCTTACGCCGGGCTGGTTAATATCGACTCAATTAAGGGACCCTTGAGAATATGCCAGTCTGTATTACGGGAATGCATCGCACGGGAACGTCGCTAGTGGCGCGAATACTCAATTTGTGCGGACTATATCTGGGACCCGCAGGCCAGCTCCTGCCGCCGGGTGAGGGCAATCCCCAAGGCTTTTGGGAAAATGATGTGATGGACCGTATCAATGAGGCGCTTCTGGCCCATCTGGCGGACGGCTGGGACTTTCTGTTGCCAGATCTGCCGGATAACTGGCACAAATCTGCTGATCTCGACGGGCTGCGGGAACAAGCGTCTGAACAGATTGCCATTTTGTCCGCGCGGGCAGACTGGGGCTGGAAAGACCCCCGGACCAGCCTGACGCTACCGTTCTGGATGCAACTGCTGCCCGATTTGAAGGTCGTTGTTTGTCTGCGGCACCCCTTCGAGGCCGCCCAATCCCTGGCCAAGCGGGTGGGCAGCAGCATGCCTTTCGGTCTCAACCTGTGGCACAGGTACTACGAACAGATTCTTCGAGATACTCAACCGGAACAGCGCATCATTACCCACTTCGATGCTTACTTTCTTGACGCGGAATCGGAGATCAGGCGGGTCGCGGCTTATTGCGGCCTTGATATAGCGGGCGCCACACTGCAAGCAGCTTGTCAGGCTGTTGCACCGGATACCAGGGAACAAACCATTCAAGACTCAGCGCCGGCCTTTCACGAACTGCCCGGCATAGTAGCCAGACTATATGAGCAACTCTGCTACGACTCCGGTGAAGTCATAACCGAAGCGCTTGAAACGGGTAGGATCAAACTTCCGGCTGGTACGCAGACAACAGCGCCAGAATTGGAAGGAAGTGACCGGACCATGGATGCCGGTAATGTCGAGGGCGCTCGAAAATTGGCCGAAGATTACCTGCGACTGGGCCGCAATGAAGATGCCATCAAGGTCTTTCTGAGGCTGTTGGAAGAACAACCGAACGACGTTGCCGCGCTTTTATGGCTGGCGGATGCGGCGAGACGTACCGGCGCCGTAAACAAATCCAGACTGTACCTGCAAGCAGTGCTGTCTCTCCAGCCTGAAAATGCCGATGCAGCGGTACTGCTGGACAACCTGCCAGAATAGCAAACGACCAGACCGGTCAAATCAACCAGCCTGGCCGCCACTTGTAATTGACAGTTATTATACGTTATGCAGGTCGAAGACGAACTTACCCACATCGATCTTCGGTTCGTGCCACACACCGTAATTGCCGGCCATGATCAGCTTCTGAATATAGCTGGCAGTGACCGTATTCCAGATCTGCTTCTCGTACCAGCGGATATCGATCTTGGCAGCATTCTCGTTAACCGCTCCTAACAGGCCCGCCAGGTAGGTTTGGCGGTTTTCCGTATCGGTGTTTATTTTGCAGAACCCTGCCTCGATAAGTCCTTGTATCTGATCCCAGTCCGTTCCGACGAAATTCTTCCAGGTTTGCACCGTGGCATCAATACCCAGTTGCTCCAATTGCTCGACCGCGTATCCACGGACCTCCTCGTACATGGTGGAAGCTCCGTGGGCCACAAAAATGATCTCGTCATCGATCCCGTTAGCTGTTTTAAGCAGCTCGTGGGCCAGGGAAATGTTGAGTTTCACCTTTTGCCCTGGTTTGCCCTTATTGGGGCCATGCATGGTACCGATGGTCGGGGCCAACATCAGGACTCCGGTTTCATTGAGGAAGGTCGCCAGTTCTTCAGGATCGGTATAAGTAGAGAATTCGCTCTTGGTATCTTCATCCTCCTCACCGGCCAGGACACCGAGCTCACCCTCAACGGACACACCCACCGGGTGAGCCATATTGACCACTTCCCGGGTGAAACCGATATTGTCTTTCAGGGGCATGGATTGTTTGGCGGCGTGATCGGTAGAATTATCGGCCATCACGCTGGTGAGCATTTCCACCGCGCCCTGAACTACCTTGCGGCCTTTCTCACTGATGTAGTCACCGTGGTCCAGATGGGTAGCTACCTGCACCGATGAGCGGGCGGCCTTTTTCTCAATATAATCGGCAGCTATTTCCAATCCGAAGATCGGATCGCCACCGCCGATGTGTTTGAGTGCGCTATTGGAAAAGGCCAGCAGTCCCGATGCGCCCAGGGTTTCGAAGGCCGTAAAGGCGGCATCGATTCCCTGTGTATTGGTGACGTTAAAGGCCGGCAGGGCATAGCGGTTCCCCCTGGCACCGCCCTTCTCGCCATTCTTGGCCTTGAGGACCAGACCGTGGGCGGCCTGCATGTTCTGGGGGAAACGCCGTTCCCGGTTTAATTTCGGCGCCTGCGTATAGAATTTATCCATGGTTTTATCTCAGCTATTATGGTTAGTTAGTTACTATTTGGGCCTAGGCTTTTAATATTTCAAGAATGGGAAACCACTCTTCACCAACTACTTTGGTCTCATCAGTAGCCGCGGCCAGTGGCACGCTGACGATCTCATTGCCTTTCAGGGCGGCCATCATGCCATATTCGCCCCGGTGAATCATGGCGGCGGCATGGATGCCGTAGCGCGTTGACAGCACCCGGTCACGGGCGGTGGGTGGGCCGCCACGCTGGGTGTGTCCCAAACGCACATAGCGCGTTTCAATGCCGGTTTCATGCTCGATGGCCTCCGCAACCAGTTTTCCTATCCCTCCTAATTTCACGTGCCCGAAGGCATCCAGGGATTTATCCTGCAGGGGTATCTCGGACATCTGGGCAAACTTGGCTCCTTCCGACGCGACTATTATGGCATAATTCTTTTTTCCTTCGCCATATTCATTTTTAACAGAGGCACACAGATCGTCCAATTCCGTGTCACGTTCGGGCAGGAGTATATAATCCGCGCCACCGGCAATGCCGGAATCCAATGCGATCCAGCCCGAATGGCGTCCCATTACCTCGACGATCAGGGCACGATGATGGCTGCGGGCCGTAGTGTGTAAGCGGTCAATCGCTTCCGTCGCTATGGATACGGCAGTGTCAAAGCCAAAGGTATAGTCAGTGGCCGACAGGTCATTATCAATGGTTTTCGGCACACCGATAGTCTGCACGCCCATCTCCGCCAGTTGAGTAGCCACACCCAGGGTGTCATCACCACCCATGGTCACCAACACGTCTATGCTATCGGCCTTCAGGTTTTCTTTTATCTTGGTAATGAGGGATGGATCTTTCATCGGATTGGTGCGACTGGTACCCAACAGGGTTCCGCCGGTATCGTATTTGTCACGGACTGTCTCGATATCCAATGGCATGGTAAGGTTTTTAATGGGGCCCGCCCAACCGTCAAGGAAACCGATGAATTCATAGTCATATAATTTTATACCGGCCATTACAAGCCCCCGGATGATTGAATTGAGACCGGGGCAGTCACCGCCACCTGTCAAGATCGCTACGCGCATAAATTTCCTTTCAGTTGTGTCCGAGCCGTTAAAAACAGAGCACTAATTTACAAATCAGAAGGTGGGTAAATGGAAGCTGTGATTATGTTCAATTAAACCGGGATTAGAGATTTAAACCGAGAACGAGTTGAGCGATATACTGCCGCTGAAGTAAGGCATCTCAGTTTTTCAGGGCCGGCTGCCCCGTGGAGAGCAGTACCGACTGCCAGAGTCCACCGCACTGGTCGATCTGTTTACGGCCGGTCTGTACTATGTCCATGGGAATATGCACGAAGCGGGCATTCCAGCGGCCAATAACCATGCGGGTCCGCCCGCTCATGGCGGCGTGTACGGCGTGCTCGGCCAGAATTCCGCAGTAGATCGCGTCTTCCGGAATAGCCGGTACGGACCTGATTATATAGCTGGGATCAATGTATTTCACGTTGGTCTCGATCTTTAGCTCTTTGAAGTGGGCTTTGATTCTATCCTTCAGGTAGAGGCCGATATCATCCAGCAATACATTGCCGGAGCCATCGAGCCGTGTCTCACCGCCCTCGAAGTATTTCTGCCCGGCGCCCTCGGCAACTACGATCAGGGCGTGATGGGATCGCTCGAGCCTCTTTTCCAGCACAGCCAACAGGCCGTTGGGGCCATCCAGATCAAAGTCGGCTTCCGGCACCAGCAGATAGTTCACATCTTCCTGGGCCAGTGTGGCATGGGCAGCGATAAACCCGGAATTCCGCCCCATGAGCTTCACAATACCAATACCGTTAGGCGCACCTTTGGCTTCATTGTGGGCACAGCGGATCGATTCCACCGCTTCAGAGAAGGCCGTCTGGAAGCCGAATGACTTTGATATGAAAGGTATATCGTTATCAATTGTTTTGGGAATATTTACTATCGCTATAGCGAGCCCGCGCCGGTTGATTTCCGACTCAACCTCCATCGATCCCCTGATGGTACCGTCACCGCCGATAGTGAAGAGCATATTAACGCCGTAATGTTCAAGACCATCGACGAGCTCCGTCACATCAGCGCCACCTCTTGAGGACCCCAGGATGGAACCGCCGCGATTGTGGATGGGCTCCACATCATCAACGGTCAGCGTAATGGGTCCGGGACTGCAATTTTTGCATATGCCCCTGTAACCATAGCGAAATCCCAGAACAGTGGGTACACCGTACTGGTAATTGAGTTGCATGAACAACGCCCGGATTACATTGTTTATGCCGGGGCACAGGCCGCCACAGCTGACGATACCGGCGGTCACTTTGCGGGGATCATAGTACAGGCGCTCCCTGGGTCCGGCCAGTTCCATGACAGTAAGATTGGCTTCTGTCCGCTCATCCCGGGTCACTGCGCTACTGTAGTCAATATTGTACAGGATTTTCTTATTGTCGCCAACAAAGTTCACGTTTGCCAGCGGAGAGGGATAGCGGGCGTCGCCCATTTTCTTAATACTGAAATCGATTTCCATAGTCATGGCACATCTACTCTTGGACGTATAATGATAGCGCCTGAATTTATAGCCAGAGTTGCGTTTGCGAGCAATTATTTTCCTCCCCGCAACTCCTGCGTGGGAGGGCGCCTCACAATAAGCAAGGCCTTGATTTCAGCAATTGTTTTATAGGCGCAGGTTATGCCTGGCTTCGGTATACTGCGCTTGGAATTCTGCCACATTGCATTTAGATTTAATATACCGATACACAACGTGAGGAGCAATCATGATCAAATATATCAATATGAACCGCGCAGCCGGAGCGCTGTCCGCGGCCATACTTGTCATCCTGATGGCGGGCTGTGCTGCAACCGGCGAAATTCCCATCACTACTAGCTCGGAGGAGGCACGGGCGGTCTTCCTTGAGGCCCGCCAGCTGGCCGAGAACCTTCGCCCCACCGAAGCCCGAGCACTTTTCGATCAAGCCATCGCCAAGGATCCGGACTTCGCAATGGCCTATTTGGCGCGCGCCGCGGCAGCCACATCGAATAAGGACTTCCAGGAGCACCTGAGCCGGGCCGTGGCCCTGGCGCCCAACGTCTCCGAGGGTGAACGGCTTCTGATCGAGGCCCAACAGGCCTTGGCGGAGAACAAACCGCTCAAGGCGCTGGAGCTGCGGGAGAAGCTGGTAGCCAAGTATCCCAATGACAAGCGGGCGCATAATGTCTTGGCTTTTTCTTACACCGGTCAAGATGAAGATGATAAGGCCATCGCTGAATTTGAAAAAGCCGTCGCCATCGATCCCGACTTCGCGCCGCCCTACAATAACCTGGGCTACGCTTATTTAGCAAACGGTGACTACGAGCAGGCGGAGGAAGCGTTCAAGAATTATATCCGCCTGATTCCCGATGAAGCCAATCCCTACGATTCCATGGCCGACCTGTTAACACGGATGGGCCGGCACGAGGAGGCCATCGAACACTTTAAGAAATCCGCGGAACTGAATCCCACGTTTGGCTTTTCGCAGCGTAAGATCGGTCTCAACCAGATATACCTGGGTCAGTACGATGAGGGACGTGAGTCCATCCGCCAGGCCATTGAGATGGAACCGGGGCCTTTTGGAAAGGTAGTCGATCTGGAAGCGATTGCCTTCTCCTATCTCTTCGAAGGGCAGCCTCAGCAGACGCTGGCGGAAATCGGCAAAGCCGTGGAATTGGCTGCCGAAGCAAATCTGCCCGTAAGATTAGCGCTGATCCACGCGGGAATCTGCTACCTCCATGCCGAGTTGGGGAACCTCGCTGAGGCTGAGCAGTCCCTGGCAGCCTGCAAGGAGGTCGTAGCAGGCGCCGAATTCACGCCCGCTGCTATGGACTTCTTCGCCGATCAGGCCCTTTTCAATGAAGCCTTCATCGCCGCCAAGCGCCAAGACTTCGAAACGGCCCTGGCCAAAGCGGATGAATTGAAAGCCAGCATCGAAGCGGGGGCTGATCCGGAGGAGATAGAGGTATATCACCTGCTCCTGGGACTGATCTACCTGGAAAAGGGTGAGTACACCCAGGCCCTTGAGCACCTGGCGGAAGTAGATCAAGACGATCCCTTCAACGTTTACCAGGTGGCCCGGGCGGAGTCCGGGACCGGCAACCAGGAAAAGGCTAACGAGCTTTATCAGAAAGTGGCCCGTTGGAATGAGGTCCAGAGCCATAGCAACAATGACCTGATCAGGGCCCTGGGCTACGCCCTGGTCCGCCCCAAGGCCCTGGCGGCCATAGGGGAATAGCTCCGGCGGTTCTAAACGGAATCGAATCTGTGTACAAGTAGGGGTACGGCGTGCTGTGCCCCTACATTTCTCTCCCTTAGCATCTCAGAGGCTGATAGAGACTGTCGTGCGGCTGCGGGAGTTAGGATAATGCATCCAAAGGCAATGCTGCCCCATCGAAAATGAAATGGGCAGCTCCCTACCGATTATAGCTCTGCTTACTTAACGAATTTCGGGTTCGCGACTTTGCAAATCATGTTAACTTTGGCGCAGCTCAACACAGTCAAGTAATACAATGGCGTCCGATGATCGCCATTACCCATACCGTCTCCCCAAACCTGGAGCACCTTATGAATTCACTCCTAGTCTTGGCGGCTTTCCTCGCAGTTGCAATTGGTCTGGCTCATTCCTGGCTTGGCGAGCAGTACATTATCGTACGGCTCTTCAGGCGATCAGATCTTCCAAAGATGTTCGGGTCTGATGAGTTCACTCGCCAAACAATAAGGTTTGCATGGCATCTGACGACAATTGCCTGGTGGGGGTTTGCCGCCGTGTTAATGGTCTTGTCCGGTTCCATTGCCGGAATCAACGTCGACCGGGGCTTATTGCTGGCCATAGCATTCACGTTCCTGGCCAGCGCTGCTCTTGCGCTGGTACTCACGCGTGGGCGGCACCTGTCTTGGGTTGTGTTCCTGGCAATCGCGGCCATTTGCATTCTGGTTGCGTTTTAACATGATCGAACAAAAGGTGTGCTGATCAACCAGCGCCAATCGGGCGTGTCCTTCAATTTTAAAAGTAGGTATTTTGTGGGGGAAGGGGATATGTTAACGGCAAGTCTTTTACAGATCAACTGCAAGCAGCTGAGGAAGCGGAGGCTGTAACGTGAGTGATAGCGTTTATCTACAAATGGATGCAGAAAAACTGCACGTTGAGGAGTTAAAAAAGTATCGGGCTTACAATTATCAAGATAAAGACAAACCGGCAACAGTGGTACTCAAGGATATTCAAAGGCTATGGAAATATTGCCATGGGAATCCCCCAAATTTGAAGTTCCCGGAGGCCGAATCGTATTCCCTCGTTTCTGACGAGATGTCTACCGTTGAGATGCGCTATTTAGAGTATGGTAAGATCATTAATTCAAATTCAGAAATACCAGATTGGATTATGTATATTTCCTGGGCATTTTGTACACTAACGGTATTTCATCTTTTTTATGGAGGCAATTGGAACGATTCAATCTCAAATGTGTTATTGGGGCTATTTGTGAGTGCCTTCGTAGGCACTGTATGTTTGTTTCCAGTAATAATACTGCTCCGTATTTTATGGATCTCAATTGATAAGATAAAAATTGCCAGTAGGCTGAGTAGTGCTAACATTTACAAGAGGGATATGAAAAATTATGAATTGTATAAAAATGCTTTGTATTTCTATATAGACGGCCTGGCAAATTATCTTATCAGAGAAAAAGAAAGAGAAATAGCGCAAGCACAAAGAGAAATAGAGCGGACCCAGCGAAAGAAGGAAGAATACTGGCGGAATATGGATGGACATAAATTTGAAAGAGAAATAGAAAGCCTTTTGCGTAATAGCGGTCATGTAGTAGAAAGGACAAAAGGTTCAGGTGACATGGGGGTAGACTTGATTCTCGATGAGAACACGATTGTACAATGCAAAGCAACAAAATCAGCGGTATCCCCGAGCGTTGCCAGAGATTTATTTGGAACGATGAACCATTTCAAAAAGAGTGAGGGTATACTCATTTCAACGGGAGGATTTACATCAGGTACTAAAGCATTTTGTCGAGACAAGAATATTGAATTATGGGATTTAGGAAAAATCGTGAGCATAACAGAGGGGGTAAAATAGAATTAATACCTCACTTCGCCATACACTGAATGGTCTTCACGAGAAATCTGATGCGACAATCTAAAGCAATTGCATTCTGACGCCGCTCCACCGATATGCAGGACATGAACCTGGCAAACGTGGCCCTGTATTTCAGACGGAAGTATTTTACGGGTTAAACGGTTTAGATGCAGCACACAGTAGTCAATATAGGAATTGCAGACTAATGATTTATAAAGATTGTTGTATTTTATTTGTATTTTCTATACCATATATTTAACTTTAGCTGTGGACGGCACAAGATGTTGTGCTGTTTTGGAATCGAAGTTTAGTTAAGAATAAAGGAAAATACAACGAGTAGAGACACTCATCATGTAGTACACAACCCTGATGGCGGTTGGGATGTTAAGAGAGGTGGCGGCGAAAAGTCATCTGGCCACTTCGACACAAAGCAAGAAGCGGTTGATGCTGGTAGAGAAATCAGCCGAAACCAAAGGACTGAGTTCGTAATCCATGGCCGCGATGGCAAAATTCAGCAATCTGATAGCCATGGGAATGATCCCCTTCCTCCTAGAGATAGAGATACGCACTAGGTAATCTGGGAATCCTGGAAAATTGATGTCTTAAAAGATGTGACCGCTTATTTTTCCTCCGGTCTGTGAAAACCATGCAGGAACGGATATCGTTAGCGAGAGTGTACGAAAATCTGTTTTCGGTGTTTGAGGAATAGGGACTCGATCAATACTCATAGCCACAGCTACCGGTTCAGGGAGCAGAACTATCCGCCAGCCGGCGTCGTTATGGTTACAGCCATTACGCTGTATAAAGGACAACGATGAGAGATCAAAACACCAAAATCCGGCTACGAAATCTAAGTTTGAGGAAAGAGGATAATCCCGAATTCTATGTTATCGTTGATGAGCACAACGCAATAATGGAACAGTGGAATAAAATAAATAAGGACTTGTTTAACCTGAAGCAACCAAAGATTCTTTTATTGGGACATAAAGCTCGGTTGAAGTCATTTTACAAGCCGATGGAGACGTTGCAGAGCAAGTTTATCGTATGGAATAAGAAAGCTCATGAGCTGCTACACAAGCCGGATTTTATTTTCTCAGAAGATGAAGAAAGTGAGATTGGATTTATTCACTACACGAATATTCTCCGTGACATGATAGGTCAGCTCGATCATCACATGGTTCTCATAGCTGATAACTTTGTAAAGGTGCAACAACGACACAGCAACCAGTTTAACTTTGTAATAGCAATTACATCCTTTGCCCTAACATTTATTGCACTAATTGTGACGCTATTTACGATATTTTGATGAAGTGAATACGACTTAGATCTGATACCTTCGAGGCCACCACCCTCCGCTTAATTACTCCTTGTTTGCCTACCCATGGCTGCAACAACTAGGAACTTGAAACTCGGAACTAGAAACTCGAAACTATCTTCACCCCAGCCACAGCTGCCTATCCAGCGATCGATACTGAATCGCCTCGGCTAGGTGGGGCGTCTGGATGGTCTCGGACCCGGCGATGTCGGCGATGGTGCGGCTCACATTGATGATGCGGTCATAGGCACGGGTACTGACGAGCCGGTAGCATGTTTGTGCGAGAATTCGTAGATTTGCCCCGTGGGAAAGTGCGGAACGTTATCTTGAAATACAATCTGGGAGCAAAAAACTGATGCACAAGTACGAGATCATCATTTATTGGAGTGCCGAAGTCCCGGAACTGCCCGGTTGCGCAGCCCACGGTAAGACCCATGATGAGGCGCTTGCCAACACCAAGCAGGCTATCCAGCTCTGGATCGATACCGCCCAAGAGTTCGGTGACCCTATCCCGGAGCCCAAGGGCCGTCGCCTGATCTTCGCCTGAACCTGCTTTTGTCTTCTATCGTAGGCCCCAGATAACTCGCAAACCCGCAACTCGATATTGGATATTGGATATTGGATATTTGATATTGGATGTAACCCCGCCAGCGGCGGGGTTAGATGCTCGCAACCCGTAACCCGCAACATCCCTACAACCACAACTGCCTATCCAGTGACCGGTACTGGACCACACCCACTAATAACACTTGACGTTATTAACGCGGGACGTTAATATACCCCATGATACGGTCCTTTCGTGACAGGGACACACAAAGGGTCTTTGAGCGCGTTGCGTTAAAACGCTTCGGGCCTCACGTACAGAGGATCGCTCAACGCAAACTGATGATGCTGGATGCAGCCCAGATGCTTGACGATCTGCGCATTCCTCCGGGCAACAGACTGGAGAAACTGAAGGGCGACAGGAGTGGCCGGTACAGCATCCGCATTAATGACCAATGGCGAATTTGTTTTATCTGGAAAAACAACCAGGTCTATGAGGCGGAAATCGTCGATTATCACTAGGAGAACATGATGGGTACCCATAGGTTAGCGCCCACACACCCGGGGGAGATATTGCTGAAAGAGTTTCTCGAACCACTGGGATTAAGTCAGTACCGGCTGGCTAAATCGATCCGGGTTTCTCCCCGGCGGATCAATGAGATCGTCCATTGCTCACGGGCCATCACCGCCGATACGGCCCTGCGCCTGTCGCGCTTCTTCGGTACATCGGACCAGTTCTGGATGAACCTGCAGTCCCGCTACGAACTGGAATTTGAAAAGGACCGGCTCGGTTCGCGCCTCGAGAGCGAAGTCGTCCCCCTGTCGCAATAGTCCTGCCCCAGCCATCCTACAACCACAGTTGCCGGTCCAATGATCTGTATTGTATAGCCTCGGCCAGGTGCGACGTGGCGATTTGGTCATCGCTTGCGATGTCGGCGATGGTGCGGGCCACCTTGATGATGCGGTCGTAGGCCCGGGCCGACAGACCC